>JAJZSS010000413.1 GCA_021849525.1 Chloroflexota bacterium | reverse complement strand
CCGGCTCCGGTGACTCAGGAAGCCGCTCTGCCGGCCACCGCGCCTGCAGCCAAACCAGAATTCAATGGGCTGCCCCTGGTTTCTGATCGCGGCGAGCTGTTTTCTGGCTCCGCTGTCTGTGTGAGCTGCCATACTGGCATGAGAGATGAAGCCGGCACGGATGTGTCCATCGATAAATCCTGGAGCGCCAGTATGCTCGCCAACGCCAGTAAAGATCCCTACTATCTGGCAACGGTACGCAGTGAAGTAGACATGGCCCCGGACATGCAGGCAGTCATTGAAGAAAAATGCGCTTCATGCCATATGCCGATGGCCTTCCTGACTGCCGGCGCCAAAGGCGAGCCAGCTGTCATGCTCGATGCTGGTTTTAAGTCCCCCGATCACCCATTACATGGCCTCGCCCAGGATTCGATTTCCTGCAACCTGTGCCACCAGGTGGAACCGGATAATTTTGGCGCTCAGGCCAGCTTCAGCGGGGGCTTTGCAGTGGATATGGAATTAGCCACTGGCGAGCGTAAATCTTATGGACCGTATGTGATTGATGACCAGCAGGCCAGCGTGATGCAGGCCGCCTCCGGGTTTGTGCCGCTGCAGGGCTTGCACATGGCCCAATCCGAGTTGTGCGCAACCTGCCACAACCTGATCACCCCATATCTGGATGCTGCCGGGCAGGTCGCCGGAGAGTTCCCCGAGCAGGCCATCTATTCCGAGTGGCTTAACAGCGCCTACAAAGATGAATCCACCTGTATTGACTGCCACATGCCTGAAGCCCAGGGCAATGTTCAGATTTCGATCACCGGCGGCACCCCCAAAGGCCCCTTCTCTCGCCATGTTTTCGCCGGCGGCAATGCTTTCATGCTCAACATCCTGCGTGAGAACGGCGCAGAGATCGGGATTACCACCCAACCTGCTTACCTGGACCAATCTATTCAGGCTGCCACCGATATCATTGGCAAAGAATCCGCCACCCTCGCTTTTGAAGATCTCAAATTGGACGGCAGCGCCCTGACCGGTGAAATCGTGATCACCAGCGAGACCGGGCATAAGTTCCCCGCTGGTTATCCCTCCCGGCGCGCCTGGCTGCACCTCACCATAAAAGATGCCGCGGGTGCAGTGATATTCGAATCCGGCGCGGTCAATGAAGACGGCCTGATCACGGGCAATGACAATGATGACGATCCTGCCGTCTTCGAGCCTCACTATGCCACCCTCACCGCTGCCGACCAGGTCCAGATCTATGAGACCATTCTGCTGAATTCAGATGGCGAAGTGACCACCAAGCTCCTCCGTTCCGCCGCCTATGCCAAAGACAACCGTTTGCTGCCGCAGGGCTTTGATCTCAACAAGGCCACCCCGGACACGCTGGTCTTCGGTGTTGCCGCTGAGGATGCCGACTTCGCCGCCGGAGGCGACCGCCTGGCCTTGCAGATCGACCTCGCCAGTGCGACCGGGCCTTTCACTGTCCAGGCCAAGCTGCTTTATCAATCGATCGGCTACCGCTGGGCGCAAAACCTGATGCTGGAAGAGAATCCAGAAGCGGCTGAGTTCAGCGGATATTACGTTACCGTACCCAATCTTCCTCTCCTCGCCGCCCAGGCTGAGGCGACTGTCGCTCCGTAAGCAGTCCTGTTGGTTTGTACTGCAGAAAACGCCTCCCGCACAGCTTGCGCGGGAGGCAATGCTTTTAACGTGCCTTCCAGTGTCTGCAACCTGGTCCCTGCAGCACCAGTGGGCAGCGTTTCTCCTCCCATTTCTTCGCCGGGAATGATTCGCCTGAAGTTTTCAACTGTGGCATATAATCAGTTACAATCCTACAGACTGGATTGACTTCAATTAATAAACTGCCCAGGACGAAAATGGTTTCACCGAGGTTCCAATCATGAATGCCGCAATTACCAGAATCGAAATCTATAAGCTTGACCTCCCCCTGCACACCCCTTTTCGGATCGCCACCAATTACCGCACCAGCGCCAATAATATTCTGGTCCGAATCCATACCACCGGTGGCTTGTATGGCCTTGGCGAGGGATCTCCGGCCCCCTACACCGCCGGCGAGGACCAGGAGATAAGCTTCGCTGCCGCCCAGCGCCTGGCACGCTTACTCATCGCCCAGGATTCATCCCAGATCGAGATGCTTAACCGCCTCATGGACGCCAGCCTGGTGCGCAATACCACCACCAAATGCGCCTTCGATCTTGCCCTCCACGATTTGCTCGCCAAACGCCTGGGCGTGCCGCTGTATACCCTGCTTGGCGGCGCCAACCGCCCGGTGGAGACCGACATGACCCTCGGCATCGAGTCCCCTGAGGTGATGGCTGCCCGCGCCGTGGACATCCAGAAAAAAGGCTTCACCATTCTTAAAATCAAGCTGGGAACCAGCCGCCGCGAGGATGTCGCCCGTGTTCAAGCCATCCGCCAGGCTGTTGGCCCGGAAATAACCCTCCGCCTGGACGCCAACCAGGGCTGGGATGCCGCCGAAGCTCCCCGCATCCTCGCTGAGCTGGCTCCTTTCGATATCCAGTACTGCGAGCAGCCTGTTCGCTACTGGAACGAAGCCGCCATGCGCCGCCTGCGCCAGCGTTCGCCCATCCCGATTGCCGCAGACGAGACCCTTTTCGATCATCGCGACGCCCTGCGCCTGGCAAGCGCCGAGACCTGTGATCTCTTCAATATCAAACTGGCCAAATCGAGCGGCATCCATAATGCCCTAAAGATCAATGCCATCGCCGAGGGCGCCGGGATCACCTGCATGCTGGGCTGCATGTCCGAGAGCCGCCTGGGTCTCACTGCCGCCGCCCATGTTGTCTCTGCTCGCCCCAATATCGCCCATTCTGACCTGGATTCCTGCTTCTTCCACGCATCCGATCCGGTCGAGGGTGGCATCACCTATGACGGCGGGATTATCCACCTGCCCACGACGCCAGGCATCGGCGCCGATTTTCCCCAGGAATTCCTTGACGGTCTGAGTTCTGTCACCATCCAATAGGTTTAGCCGCTGCCCCAACCGCTGTTCCTTCCCCGGGCACTGCCGGCGCTATGTCGTTAGCAACAGTAACA
>JAJZSS010000412.1 GCA_021849525.1 Chloroflexota bacterium | reverse complement strand
CTTGACACCTGTCCCCGACCAGATTCCCTACATCGTTCAATAAGCCAGCTTTCATTCATGCCAGCTATCCGTGAGCCCACAACAAAACTCGACCCGCAATCCAAAACTGATTCGGTGGCAGAAACTCTCCATGCAAATCATTCCCGGATTAAAGCCGTGCTTTCATTGCTGGCAGGGCAGGGAGCGCGCGAGGGTTATCTGGCTGCGGTTGACCAGGGCCTGATCAGCCTGGCAAATTTTTTGGCTACATTGATCCTGGCGCGCAGTGCAACCCTGACTGAGCTTGGGGTGTATGGAGTGGGATTTACATCACTGCATTTGATCCGCGCCATCCAGGAAGGATTGACGATCCAACCGGTCAATACCTTCGGGGCAGGGATGGATGAAGTCCGTTTTCGCAGTTACGCAAGTCACACCAGTCTGATCCAGTCAGGTCTGGCAGTCGTCTCGGCTGCCGGGGCAGCGGTATTAGGATGGATGTTGATTGCAACCGGCAACGACACCGCTGGCCCAGCTGTGCTGGCATTATGGTTTCCTTTTCTGACCTGGCAGCTTCAGGAGTACCTGCGGAGACTGCTGTATACCCGTGGGCAGATATTGAATGCTGTGGTGAATACACTGCTCGCCAACACCGTCCGGATTGGTTTGATGTTCTGGTGGCTTAGATCAGGCAGCCTGACGGGGATCCGTGGGCTGGAAGCAATCGCCTGGGGCTCTTTTGCAGCGCTATTGCCGGGTCTTTGGCACACCCGCCATTATTGGTCGCTTTCCCTGCAGGGTTTACCTGAAACCTGGCGTCAAAATCTGGATTTCGGGCGCTGGGTGGTTGGCAGCCAGATCGCAAATTGGGTAACTGTTGAATTTTACCCGGTGTTGACTGCCGGGATGGTCAACTTCGCAGCGGCTGGAGCATATCGCGCCCTGCAAAACCTGGTCGCTCCAATCCATTTGTTACTGCGAGCGATCGATACCTTTTTAACCCCTCGGGCATCCAGGGTCTTTAGCAAAAACGGATGGAGACCCCTGGCACGAACCATCCGTCTGACCTATATCCTGTCTGCGATCCCGATCGTAGGGATTCTGGTTTTAGCAGGCCTCTTTCGGACGCCCCTGTTAAATCTTATGTACGGCTCTGCTTATGTTGAATATGCCGATGGTTTGCTCTGGATGGCGCTCTTCTACCTCCTGTGGTATGCCTACTGGCCGCTGCAAACAGCATTCAAGGCCACCCGAACCAGCCAGCCGATTTTCATTGCTAATCTTGCCGCTATCCTAATAATGTTTACCGCGGGAATCTGGATGATCCAAAAATGGGGGGTTTATGGGACGATTGCCGGGCAAGGCTTGAATTCGCTGGTTGTCGCAGTCATCCTGTGGTGGAGCTGGATCAATCTTTGGCGCAAGAATAGCCCTGCGCCGGACCAGCCTTGATCAGCGAGGCCGGCTTTTCGAATGCAGGTATTGGCGCGGCAGCCGGCCATTCCAGCCTGGCTGCCAGCGATACCAGAATGTGATCAGGAAAGCCAGACCAAGCAGCTTGAGATCGAATCCCAGGCTGGAATATTGGATGTAGAGGCGGTCAAAGCGCAGTTTTTGGCGGGGGGTGAGATAATAATCTCCGGCGACTTGGGCCAGACCGGCCAACCCAGGCAGGACGCGATGCCTCTCAGCATATTCCGGCATGGACTGCAGGTATCCTTCGACCAGGACGGTGCGCTGTGGACGTGGTCCCACAAAGCTCATCTCGCCTCGCAAAATATTCAGCAGCTGGGGCAATTCGTCCAGGGCAGTCTTTCGGAGCAAGCTGCCGAAATATAGAACCCGTTCATCCTGTTCTTTGGCCAGTACAGGGCCCGTACCTGATTCGGCGCTGCGGACCATGGTGCGGAATTTATATTGGCGAAAATTACTCCCGCCGCGGGTGACGGAATTTTTAACAAACAGGATCGGACCTGGATTTTCTAACCAGATCAAGAAAACGCTCACCAACCAAAAAGGAGTGGAAAAGGTGATCCCGGCAATTGCAACCAGGATATCGAAGGCGCGTTTCAAGAGATTCAGCGGATCCCCGGCTCCTATCCTCTGGTAATGCTGGTCACGGACGTTCTGTTGGACTGTTGCAGTGGGAGGTGAGTTATTTTCAGCCAGGCCTTCGCGTAGCCAGGTTGAAATCAAAGCCCCGCAAAATCCTCCGCTCAACACAATCAGTCCCCCCCCAATATATTTTGAAAGAACGGAGGGTGTGCGGCTCATGGTTCCAAGCAATAGGGCTCCAAGGCCGAGAATGGATGCAGAAAGATATGCCAACCGGTAACGGCAGGCTTCGTTTAATTGCAGGGGACGAAAGCTGCGCACAAGCAAGACATACAATACTGCCTGGATGAGCATGATGAGCAATATAGTTATTCTGCTATCGATTTGAATCTGTCTGGAGAAATTAAAACCAGCCCATTCCAGACCGGTTAACATCAGTGTTACACCACCCGCGCCAATTGCCCCCCAATCAATCGCACGGGCTGCTGATTTTGATTTTGGTTCACAGCGAGCCACATCGCGAGCCATGCGGAAATTATACACGTAACATTCCATCGGCTGGCACCACAAATCCCGCAGGCCCGGGTGATATAATGACGCATTGGAAGCTAAGCCAATCGTGCAGGAGCATTCTGTGGGATGCCAAACCCGGTAACCTCATCGCGTAACAAAAGTACTGGCTCCCTTCTGTGGATCCTGTGGTTAATACTCCTCACTTCCGGGGCCTGTGGGTTCTTGTATTTTCGCGAGCGCTGGTCCGTTCCCCTTGGCCCTGGCCTGCAACTCTCAACATTACCTCCTGTTGTGGCACCTACCACAGATTCGCTGGTGGCAACCGAAACTGCTCCGATACTGACCCCAGGTGGGGCTCAGGCTGTGCAATCCATCCCTGAACTATCCAAGACAGAATTTGTCCCCACTTTAACGCCAGAGCCCTTGTGTGGAGGTCCCGCATTAATGGTCGCCCTGGGTATTGGCGCCGATAGTGATTTTGAGTATACCTATGGCCTGGCCGATGTGATCCGCATCGCCCG
>JAJZSS010000411.1 GCA_021849525.1 Chloroflexota bacterium | reverse complement strand
GAAGAAATTCGCAAACTTCTGGCAGATATTGACGGCGAACGCGACCTGCTCCACCGCCAATTTCGCCAGGGTGAGCGTAGCTTCGGAGAAGTACTCCACACTCTACAACAGCTACAACGCCGCGCCCGCCTGACCCAGGTGATGATCGACGAACGCACCGCTCTGGATATCAGTGGACGGGTGATTCCATATAAGTAATCGCATCCCAGGAATATACAACCGCATCGGGAAATTATTCCATCCTATTTCTAATCAGGATATCCTGAGCTCCAATAATATGATAAAATAGGGTTTATCTATCATATTAAACGGCGAATTCTTTCCCGTCGGGGGTAAGGTCGGCGCCTGAATATCCACGATCGGCCGCTTTATTTCCTCACACTGCTTCACAATGAATGAATAACAGGCTGACAGATTTTTCATCCCAGCCATTAAGGGTATGCATATTTCGAGCAACTCCTTTCGGGTTCCGCGTAGACTGCTGGTCGTTTTAATAACGATCAGCCTGGTTTTCCTTGCCAGCGAGGAATCCTCTGTTTACAGCCAGCAGGCAGCCTGCGACAAACCTTTCAGACCGGTGTCCGCTGCGCTCACTGATCTGGGTACTGATTTCTACACTCGAATGGATGGTACAGTCACCGGTTTTAAAGGTGGTCTTTACCCGAATGGCAGCAACCAGCCACCCGCTGAGCATGCCTCAGCCGGGTTAGAAGCGGCTGCGCGAATTCAACCTTTGAATTTGGATGGCAACCCGGATCCTGTAGAGGGAAAAATTGGGTTAGTCGCTATCGGTATGTCAAACACGTACCAGGAATTCGAGCGCTTCATCCAGTTTGCCAAAGATGATCCTGAGATCAATCCCCGCATTACCTTTGTTGACGGGGCAATCCCCGGGCAGACCGCCCAGTATTGGATCGATCGACAGGCCCAAACCTGGCAAGAATTACATTTCCGACTAGGGCGAAACAAACTCAGCCACCAACAGGTTCAGGCTGCCTGGGTAAAACTGACTCTCACTGGCGGCGGAAAATTCCCAGACAGAACTCAAAAGCTCCAGTCCGATCTCGAAGTCATTGCCCGCAATCTTAAAGCCGAATTTCCTAACCTGCAAATTGCTTTTTTTTCAAGCCGCACGCGCTCTTATACCTACTGGGAGGGGCTGAGCCCAGAACCACTTGCCTTTGAAGGAGGCTTTGCGGTCAAGTGGATGATTGAAAAGCAGATCGATCACGACCCATCCTTGAACTACGACTCCCAATCCGGCCCTGTCAGTGCGCCTTATCTGGCGTGGGGGCCATACCTGTGGGTGGATGGCACCAACCCACGCTCCGATGGCCTGGTGTGGACCACTGAGGACCTCGTCATCGATTGTACTCACCCCTCGAAGCAGGGCGAAGAGAAAGTCGCAGCTCAATTAATGAATTTCTTTAAAACCAACCCGGCAGCACAGGGCTGGTTTTTGGCCAATCCCAATCCAAGTCCGTCAATCAACACTCCCCCAATAGAGACTGAAAATCCGACTTCGACTCCTGAACCAACAAGAACCCCATTCACAAACCCGACAGTGACTGCATCGCCAAAGATTACTTCCACGAGCGTTCCACAAGACCAGGTCGTCAACACTGTCAGATCGACGATCTTTGCAGAAAAATTGACGTCTACTCCTTTAGCCATGGCAGAAAATTCGTCCAATGATGAGCAGGGGAATTCTGGTTCAGAATTATCAATTTGGACCGGAGGCTTGATCGGCGGAGTAATCCTAATTACATTATGGTTTGGTATCCGGAGGCTGCGCCTTCAAACCAGGGATAATAATTCATGATTAATTAATTGCAGCACCGTTACAAATGTGATATATTTACGTTATATATAGATAAATGTGGGTTAAATAATCGGTTTTAAACGGTTTGTTGAGATTAAATATCGTTATGTTTTCGAAATATATAGTTATTACCAGGATGAGAACATTCTGGATTGGGTGCAGGAGAGAAACATGAAATTATCCGCGAAACCAGTGGCAAAGGGTTCGTCGCTGCTGATCATTCTTACGCTATTATTAAGCCAGATACCCGCCCATTTTGCCCTGGCGGACACAAATTTCGCTGTGCAATTTGATGGCAATAATGATTTTATCCGGCTGGCAGAAACCGCAAACATCCTGGGACCCGGCTGGGAAAGCACAAAAAGTGTCGAGCTATGGGTTCTCCCCCTCACTCCTTCTCGAACCTGCGCTTTTCCTGATCCTGGTTATTGTGACATGATCTTTGGCGATTTCCCGGTCTGGTGGGGGATTACCCGCGGCATCATCAATGGTCTCGACCGCATCTGGATTTGGAACTGGGATGGGAATGGGATGGACTCACTCGCCATCCCCTATACACCCGGTGAATGGGCGCATATCGCCATGGTTCACAGCGGCGGGGTTCTGCGCGCCTACAAAAACGGCGTGCAGGTTGCCAGCCGGGCCAGTGGGCCTACCCAGCAGCCTGCTACCGGTGCCTTGCCGATGTTACAAATCGGTGGTTTCATCCACAGTCCTACCAATCGATCTCATTATTATGGACAGGTTGACGAATTACGCCTCTGGAATACTGCCCGCACCGCTCAAGAGCTGGCGACCTACCGCTCTCAGGAATTAATCGGCGATGAGGCTGGCTTGAAAGCCTATTATAAAATGTCGGATGGCAGCGGCCTCACCCTCACCGATGACAGTATCAACAATTGGAATGGAACTTTCTATGATGGTTATGGGAGTGTACCTCCGGATGGACAATATCCCCAGTGGGTCATTTCAACCGCATTCGAACTCCCAACACCTACACCGACCATAATCGCCGGCACACCGACCGATACGCCGACGCCGACCAATACTCCCACCGACACTCCAACGCCAACAGAGACTTTCACGCCTACGCCTACGGCAACGGGAGACACACCAACTCCGACCTCTACATTCACTCCTGAGCCGCCCACGGATACCCCCACACCGACAAACACCCCCACGCCTACCAACACACCGACGGATACTCCTACCCCCACAGATACGGCCACCCCCACCGCCACCCTGCCTCCCGGCCGCGCCGCCCCTGCCC
>JAJZSS010000410.1 GCA_021849525.1 Chloroflexota bacterium | reverse complement strand
ATCATCACCCAGGTCGGCGGGGTGGGACTGCTCGCCGGGGCATTGGTGGCTTATGCCAATACCGGCAGCTACGAAATCAGCGTTTTTCTCGAAAATGCTCCTTCGCTGCCGGCGGGAACGCTGAGCGTGATTGCTTACGGCTTTTTGATTGCGGCGGCTGCCAAATCGGCTCAGGCGCCGTTCCATACCTGGCTGCCGGATGCGATGGAAGCGCCGACTCCGGTCAGCGCCCTGATCCATGCCGCCACGATGGTCAACGCCGGCGTCTACCTTCTGGCGCGCTTCTTCCCGGCATTTGAAGCCGTTCCGGGCTGGCGCACAGCGGTGATTTTGGTCGGCTCGCTGACTGCGCTGCTGGCCGCGGTCATGGCGCTGTTCGCCAACGATCTCAAACGGGTGCTGGCTTATTCGACGGTCAGCCAGCTGGGGTATATGGTGTATGCCATCGGGGTGGGCGGCGTGTTCGCCAGCCAGTTCCACCTGCTCAGCCACGCCGTTTTCAAGGCGCTGCTCTTCCTGGGCGCCGGTGCGGTGATCCATTCGGTAGGAACCCGGGATATGCGCCAGATGGGCGGCCTGGGAAAAGTTATGCCTTTCACCCGCCTTGTGTTTGTCATTGGTGGGCTGGCTCTGGCGGGCTTACCGGTCCTCAACGGCTTCTGGAGTAAAGAGCTGATCCTGGAAGCCGGTCTGGTTGGAGGCCCGCTGTGGGCCTATGTGCTCATGGTGCTCGTCGCCGGATTGACCGCCTTCTACACCTTCCGGATGGTCTGGATGGTGTTTTATGACCAACCGGCTGCTGAACGCCATATCCACGATGCCGGTCAGGCAATGAAAGTCTCCCTGGGGCTGCTGGGGCTCGGCACACTGACCACCTGGCTGCTGGCCGGACCGTTCAGCCACATGCTCGAAGGCAGCCTGCCTTTCCATGAGCTGCATGCCGCCGGTACCTGGACTTTCGTGGAAGAAGTTCTCATGGCCCCGGCGACGCTGGTCGCTCTGGCGGTCATCGCCCTGGGTCTGGCAGCCTGGGCCTGGCGCCAGCCGCTGGCAGGTGTGGGCCGCGCCCTGAGCGGGCTGGGCAGGCTGGCAACCAACGGCTTTGGATTTGAAGATATTAACCGAGGCATCGTCAAAGGGACATTCAAGGCAGCCGATATCATTCGACCCCTGCAGACCGGTTTGCTAAACTGGAATGTGGTCGGGATCGTAGGCGGTTTGCTCGCTGTCCTGGTCTGGCTGGCCCTGGGCGTGGGTGGGAGGTAGCGGTATGAGTATTCAATTTTATTGGCTGATCTTGCTTCCGTTGATCGCTTCTCCGGTCATTTATTTGTCGGGAAGGATCACCCGGATCGGTAAGGATGCCCTGGACTTCGACAATCCCTGGCGCAGGCTTCCGTACTGGCTGTCGCTCTTCGTCCTGCTGGCAACCTGGATCCCGTTTTTCTCGGCTGTGCAGCAGCTCAAAACCAGCCCGGCCCTGATCTTCCGCCTGGGTGAGATCGCCCTGCGCTTCGATGGCTTGAGCCTTTTATTGGTGGCGGTAGCGCTCGGCCTGGGCACCCTGGTAACGCTCTTCTCTGGCCCATATCTCAAAGACGAGACAGGTGAGGAGAAGTATTACGCCATGCTGACGGCCATGATCGGGGTCATGGCAGCCCTGGGCTGCGCCGGCGACCTGTTCAACCTGTGGGTGTGGTTCGAAGCCATGGCGGTTACCTCTTACCTGCTGGTTGTTTTCTACCGCGACCAGCCGGCATCCCTCGAAGCCGGGGTGAAGTATGTCGTCCAGAGTGCTACCGGCTCAGTAATGGTCTTGCTGGGAATTGCCATGGTGCTGGCAATCGCCGGAACAACCGATATCGCTCTGCTAGCAGAGCGCCTGACGCCATCACCGATGTTGTATCTGGCAGGCGCCCTGTTTGTGATCGGCTTTGGCGTGAAAACAGCCCTGGTGCCGATGCATACCTGGCTGCCCGATGCGCATACCCAGGCTCCCAGCGGGATCAGCGCCATGCTGTCCGGTGTGGTCATCGAAGCTGGCCTGGTTGCGATGCTGCGCTCTTTGGGAGCGCTGACCGGCTTGAATGGGGCCGGGGTATCGATCACGACCTGGGGACCGCTGCTGATCATCTTCGGCGCCCTGAACATGCTCATCGGGAACCTGATGGCTTTACGCCAGACCCAGGTAAAACGCCTGCTGGCTTATTCCAGCCTCAGCAATCTGGGCTATATGATCACCGGTATCGGGATCGCCATGTACGCCAGCGAGGCGGCCGGCGCCGAAGGTGGATTATTCCACCTGCTCAACCACGGTTTGATGAAAGGGCTCGCCTTTTTAGCGGTCGGCGCTTTGATGTACGTGGTGGGGCAGGCCGCGGTCCACGCAGTCAGTGCTGAGCCGGAAGACACTCCAGCCCATGCACCCCTGACCATCCGCGACCTGGATGGGACTGCCCAGCGTTATCCAATCATAGCTCTGACCCTCAGCCTGGCACTTCTGGGACTGGGAGGCCTGCCGCCACTGGCCGGCTTCATGTCCAAGTGGCAGATCTTCGTCGCCGGATTCAGTACTCACAATCTGTGGATCGGGGTGGCGGTGGTCTTCATGGCGCTCAACAGTGTCCTATCCCTGGGCTATTATGCGCCCCTGGTGAATGCGGTGTATCGCAAACATCCATCCCAGGCAGTGCTTAGCGGTGGAAAAATGCCTGCCGCGATGACTGTGCCGCTGCTTTTGATGGGCCTGGCGATCGTCGTGCTCGGTTTCTGGCCTTCTCTGGCAGGCTGGCTCACTGCTCCGGCCGGGCGGGCACTCCTGGCTGTATTTGGAGGTTAATCGAATATGGAGACTGCACTGCTTATTCCTCCAGTCGCGTTCGTGATCTACATCGCCCTGGCATTGTTGCTGAAAGGCTTTGGAAAGGTATTGGCGGGAAAAGAGACGCCATCCGAGGCCAAATCCAGCCTGTATGCCAGTGGTGAAAGTCTGGGACACGTAGCCGGCGCCCCGGGCTACCGCCCCTTTTTCCTGATTGCCCTGTTCTTCGCGGTTCTCCACCTGGGTGTCCTGATGCTCGGCAGCAGTGACCTGACC
>JAJZSS010000409.1 GCA_021849525.1 Chloroflexota bacterium | reverse complement strand
TCTTGCTCTGAGCCCTGGTGCTGTCGGTGACCCTGTATGAATTCTGGCGCGGGGCGCTGGCGCGGCATCGTAAGTCGGGTGAGAGCCTGCCTGTGGCGCTCTGGAATCTGGCGGGGCGCAACCGGCGGCGCTATGGTGGATATATCATCCATATCGGGGTTGTTTTGATGGCGGTAGGAATTATCGGCATTGAGATCTTCCAGACAGAGACCCAGGGTACTGTCCCGGAGGGCGGCGAAATCACCCTCGGCGATTATACGATGCGTTTCGACTCGCTGGCGGTGTTCGATACGGATGATCGCAATGTAGCGCGGTCTGTGGTGAGTGTGTATAAAGATGGCGAGTATGTGGGTGAATATTACCCACGCCGGGATTATTATTACGAAGCCCAGCAGTCGATGACCATTCCCGGGGTGCGAAGCACGATGGAAGATGATTTCTACATGTTACTGGTCGATTGGGAGGCAATCTCAAGCGCCGGTGTAACCTTTAAAGTCTTTCACAACCCGCTGATCAACTGGCTGTGGCTGGGTGGCTTTGTATTTATCTTCGGGACGATGGTGGCAGCCTGGCCGGATAAAGACCCGGAACAGGCGCTGGTGCGCGCCCGTAAACGCAGCTACGTATCTGCTGAGGCTTGAGCCATATGAATGCCCGGGATAACCTTTTGAGCGGCAGATCAGGTGAATGGATGAAAAAAGCTCCAGTTTTGATTGTTTTCCTGGTCCTTATATTCCTGTCGTCGATGGGCAGCAGCCTGGCGATGGCTGCAGGAAATCCGCCCTGGCAGCAGGACGGCACCCCGCGCCAGCCGACAGACGATGAAGTGAACGCAGTCGCCAAGCAACTGTACTGCCCGGTGTGCGAGAATATCCCCCTGGATGTCTGTCCCACCCTGGCATGCGAGCAGTGGCGCAGCCTGATCCGCGAGAAACTGGCTGCCGGGTGGACCGAAGATGAGATCAAAACTTACTTTGTCAACCAGTACGGCGACCGGGTTCTGGCGACTCCTCCCACGCGGGGTTTAAACTGGCTGGTCTATATCATTCCGCCGGTCGCAATCCTGGCAGGCGCGGTGCTGCTTTTCCGGGCTTTTAGCGCCTGGAAAAAACCGGCTGCTGAGTCTGAGACAGCGGTTCCGCCGAGTGCGCCCGAAGACTTGCCGGACGAATATGCTGCCCGGCTGGAAGAGGAACTGCGCAAGCGCCAGGCCGGTGCCAGTACTTTGAAGAAGGGTGAATCATGACCAGTGAGCCGGTAGAAGTAACCAATGTGATTGAGGAAGCGCGTCCACGACTGCAGTGGGGGCGGATTCTGGTTTGGGGGGGACTGATCCTGTTGCTGGTAATGCTGGCGCTGGGCTTGTTGAGAACACAGCGCGGCCCGGTGCTGATCGGTCAAAACGCCCCGCAATTTATCCTGTCCACCTTCGATGGCCAACAAATCAACACTCAGGACCTGGCAGGCAAAGTGCTGGTGGTGAATTTCTGGGCTTCGTGGTGCAAGCCTTGCGAGCAGGAAGCTGCCGACCTGGAAGCAGCCTGGAAGGCGTATGCCCCGGGTGAGCAGGGGGTCTTTTTGGGCGTGGATTATGTGGATACCGAACCGGAAGCGCTGGCTTATCTGAACAAATTTAACATCACTTACCCTAATGGACCGGATCTGCGGACCAGGATATCCCAGGCTTACCGCATTCGCGGCGTGCCGGAGACCTATATCATCGACCGCCAGGGTAAGCTGGCACACGTGCAAATTGGCCCGTTTAGAGATCTGGCGCAGATCACAGGCTTCATTGATCCCCTGGTAGCCCCATAAGCTGCCCGGTGATAAAAAACTTAAACGACTGAAAGCAACGATTTATGGATATTGGCTCGATTTTACTCATTCTGGCATTGTTAATCCCTGTCGTGCTGTATATTGCCCGCCCCTTCTATGAGCCCCGCCTGGCCGAAGAAGAGGGCCTGACCCAGCGCGAAGATCATGATCTATCCGGCTTGTTGGCTGAACGCGACCGCATCCTGACTGCCTTGCAGGAGCTGGAATTTGACCACGTACTGGGCAAGATCCCCGCCGAAGATTATCCCGCGCAGCGCGCCGGGCTGGTACAGCGGGGGGCCGATATCCTGCGCAAACTGGATGAGCTTACGCTCTCCGGCGCTAACCCGGAAGTGCAAACTGGCGATGCGGTGGATCGAGTCGAAACAGTGATCGCCCAACAGCGAATGGATGCTGCCCGGCAGCCCGCAGGCTCGGATGTTGGGATCACGGCAGATGACGATATCGAAGTTGCCCTGGCCCAACGCCGCCGCCAGCGCCAGGAGAAATCGGCCGGTTTTTGCCCCCAGTGCGGGGGGCCGGTCCAGAAATCGGACCGCTTTTGCCCCAAGTGTGGAAAAGTCCTCTCGAGCCAGGCATAACTTGATTTCACAAACCCTATGAAAAAATTCCGCGCCTTGCTCTTGTTGCCATTTCTTATGGTGTTATCTGCCTGTTCATTCTCGCTGGCAGAGGATATCACGCCTCCTCCCAATTACCAGCCCACCAGGCTCCCTGAGACCCGACCGGCGCCGGTAAACGCAGCGATTCCTGCCGCAGCACCTGATCTGCAAGCCGGGCGGAGCATTTATGCAGAAAATTGCGCCCCCTGTCACGGAGAAACCGGGCTGGGGGATGGCTCACAGGCGGCCCAGCTGCCCAATCCTGCCCCTGCGGTGGGCGCAGCGGAGTTAGCCCGCCAGGCATCACCGGCGGAATGGTACCAGATGGTCACGCAGGGACGGATGGACCGCTTTATGCCGCCCTTCACCAGCCTGACGGACGCCGAACGCTGGGATGTTGTGGCATATACCTTCAGCCTGAGCGCCGGGGAAGCTTCCCTGGCGCAAGGTGAAGAGCTTTACCGGGTGAATTGTGCCACCTGCCATGGCGATACGGGGATCGGAGATGGCCCGGACGCGGTCAACCTGACGGTTTCGCCAACGAATTTTCAAGATCAGAAAGTAATGGCAGCGAAGTCGTCCGTTGAGCTGGCTCAAGTGATCCGCACGGGATCGGCCCCAGCCATGCCGGCGTTCGCCCAGCTGAGCGATGATGAAGTCTGGGCATTGAGC
>JAJZSS010000408.1:1452-3111 GCA_021849525.1 Chloroflexota bacterium | reverse complement strand
AAATTCCTGGCACGCCATTCTCAGGACATCCATGGGGTAGTGTTAGAGATCGGCGATAACACCTACACGAAACTATTCGGTGGCGAAAAAGTTAGCCAGAGCGAGGTGCTGCATGTGGCCGACGAAAAACCCCAGGTGACGCTGGTAGCCAACCTCGAAAATGGCGAAGGGTTACCTGCAGATCATTTTGATTGCGTTCTGCTGACCCAGACACTCCAGTTCATATTCGATGCCCCGGCAGTCCTGCAGACCATCCAACGCATCCTGAAACCTGATGGGGTGGTCCTGATTACCGTCCCTGGGATCAGCCAGATCAGCCGCTATGACATGGATCGCTGGGGGGATTACTGGCGATTTACGACGAAGTCAATGCAGCGTTTGCTGGAAGCCGTTTTTCCCGATGCGGATATCAGAGTCAATGCTTGTGGGAATGTGCTGGCCGCGATGGCGTTTCTGTATGGACTGGCCGCAGAAGAGCTGCGGGTAAACGAGCTCGAACATTTCGATCCGGATTATGAATTGTTGATCACCGCTCGGGCCAGTAAAGTTAAAGGACCAGGCTAAAAAAATGATTTTCGAAAGCAGCAGATCAGCGAATATGGATTGGGATTAAGTGGATCGGAAACCAAGCCCATTCTTTTCGATAATGACGTACCGGCGGGTTACTCAATTGATCGGAAGTCGTTTATTCCTTGACGTAAGCCGAGATACTGGCAAGAGCATCCTGGTAGCCGGCACTGCCCGCAGCGGCACCACCTGGCTGGCTGAGCTGATTGCTTCTCAACTACCGTGCAGGATGATGTTCGAGCCTTTTCATCCAGAGCTTGTGGGCGAGTATCGCAGCTATCATTATTTCCAATACATGCGACCGGGTGATGACGAGGAAGTCCTGCATGCTTTTGCCAGGAAAGTATTCAGCGGCGAGATCCACAATCGCTGGATCGATCGAAAAAACGAGACCATTCTTCCCCACTGGCGAGTGGTCAAGGAGATCAGAGGAAACTTGCTGCTGAAATGGTTACACGATCGTTTTCCAGAAGTCCCACTGCTATTTCTCATCCGCCATCCCTGCGCGGTGGTTTTATCGCGCATGGAGCTGGGCTGGGCAACCGATCGAGATATTGCTCCTTTTCTGGCCCAACCCAAATTGATTGCTGACCATCTGGGTGATTATGTTGAATTCATCCAGAAGGCGGGCAGTGACGAAGAAAAACATGCCATCATCTGGTGTGTCAGCAATCTGGTGCCTTTGAAGCAATTTAAACCCGGCGAGCTGAAGCCGGTTTATTATGAAGATTTATGTGAAGAGCCGGAAAAAACCCTTTGCGCAGTCATGCAGGCGATCGAGCAGGGCGACAGGCGTATCCACTCACTGAAGGCCGACAGACCTTCTTCAACCTGCAGCCCGTCGAGTTCGGTGATGAGGGGGGAAGACAAAATTTCACGGTGGAAAGAGGTCCTTCCTGCGCAACAAATATCCAGGATCATGAAAGTCGTCAGCGAGTTTGGAATGGATGTTCTTTATGATGAGTCACCATTCTCTTTGAATTCATGGTAGCACTAAATCGCGAGGTAGTTTTTTTACATAACAGGATCCTGTCAATCCGGCAAGGGTGAACCGGAGGTATACGGATTTTGAAGCAGGCAACCACGGCAAAG
>JAJZSS010000408.1:0-1442 GCA_021849525.1 Chloroflexota bacterium | reverse complement strand
GAAACTCCATTCGATGGATCCAGAGCCGTTTCAACTCGCACGCGATAATCCTGGGTTACCACCGGGTGGCGGATGTCCCCCGGGATCCCTATCGATTCTGTGTTTCACCAGAGAATTTCAGGCAACATCTGATGGTTTTAAAAAGCCATTATCAGGTATTGTCCTTAACGGAGCTGGGAGAAAGCATCAAAACACAGCGGATACCAGAACGAGCTGTTGTTCTGACCTTCGATGATGGCTATGTCGAGCTGCTCAATTTGGTAAAGCCTTTGCTGGAAGAGTGTCAATTCCCTGCAGTAGCCTTTATCGTTGCCGGCCAGCTCGGCGATCCATTCTGGTGGGACATGCTGGAAAATATTATTTTTTCTCCTGAGCGTTTACCCGATATTCTCTCTTTGAGCCAGAAAGGCTTGCAGATCGAGTGGTCTAATTCTGGAAAAGAGGATCGAAGAACCAGGCGCAGCCAGGATGTAAACCGTGAGCGTTTATTGAACACTCTATATGATCAATTGAGATACATCAATTCAATCGAATGTAATCAGTTGATCCAGAGTCTGGCCGTCTGGGCAAACGTTAATCTCCAAAAGATAGCGTCAATTACGCGGTCCATGAATACGGAAGAAACCTTAGAATTGGTGAAGGGTGGCTATATGGAAGTAGGCTCTCATTCGCTGACCCATCCATGGTTAACCGATTTAAATTCCTCCGATCAGATTAAAGAGATCAAGGAAAGTAAGCGGTTCCTGGAAGAAATCCTGGGCCAATCGGTACGCCATTTTTCTTATCCAAATGGTGCGGTTACCGAAGTTATTGCGGATCAGGTCAGACAGGCGGGTTTTCAGACAGCCTGTACCAGCGCACATGATGTAATTCGGAAGAGAAGCGATCTGTATCAGCTACCCCGTTTCTGGGTAAGAGATTTGAATGGGCAGCAGTTTAAACGTTGGCTACAGATGTGGGACTGAACAGTTGTAAAGTTGTTTTTTATGATGGACACACAAGCTGGTCTCGATAATTTCTAAATTGGCTTAATACAAGCTTAAATCAAAAGGAAATCTTCAACACAAACGTCTGGCTAACTGTCCGCAGGCAATTATGGCTTGCTCAGGAAGTGTGGTTTCTATTTCGCTCAAGTTTCATGAAGCAACCGATCAGGTTATCGAAAAACTGGCTCCTCAAATTCGAAGAAAGGTTTGTACCTGCTCAAATTCGTAGCTGGTTGTGGCTAAAAAGATGAGTTCATATTATTGCGAGGTTGTATAACATTGTAAATCAAAACAACAGCGGTACGAACAGCTCGACGATATAGGTAATTGATAATTCCACACGTCCAAAAGATGTCTTCTTAACTCCAATTTTTTTTATGATGATCTCCTTTTTCACACGAAAAAATTTTCTGGACAATTGGATATGAGACCCCCACTCGTCAGTGTTATCTTAGA
>JAJZSS010000407.1:2371-3113 GCA_021849525.1 Chloroflexota bacterium | reverse complement strand
GCATGCTGTCCGTTAGTGCCAGGTTGGCCCCAGAGTATCGGCCCGGTCGAGTAATCCACCCACTCGCCCTGGCGATTTACGCTCTTTCCGTTGCTCTCCATATCCCCCTGCTGGAAGTAAGATGCAAAGTGCACCAGGTACTGGTCATACGGCAGAATGGCCTGGGATTGCGCCCCGAAAAAATTGTTGTACCATATCCCCAGCATGCCCATAACGACTGGGATATTCTTCTCAAAAGGTGTGGTGCGGAAATGCTGGTCCACAATGTACGCCCCACTCAGCAGCTCTTCGAAACGCTCCATGCCCAGGTACAGGGCAATCGACAGCCCGATCGCCGACCACAGCGAATACCGCCCGCCAACCCAGTCCCAGAATTCAAACATATTTGCCGTATCGATCCCGAACTTGCTCACTTCACTGGCGTTGGTGGACATGGCAGCAAAATGCCTGGCGACCGCTGCTTCCTCTTTGGCCGTCTCAAGGAACCATGCCCGCGCCGTATGGGCGTTGGTCATCGTCTCCTGGGTGGTAAAAGTCTTCGATGCCACCAGGAACAGCACCGTTTCCGGGTCGACGAGCTTGAGGGTCTCCGCCATATCGGTGCTGTCAACATTTGAGACGAAGTGGGCGCGCAGCCCGGGTCTGGCATACGGCTTTAACGCCTCGCATACCATCTTGGGGCCCAGGTCCGAGCCGCCAATCCCGATATTGACGATATCGGTGATCGCTTTGCCCGTATAAC
>JAJZSS010000407.1:0-2361 GCA_021849525.1 Chloroflexota bacterium | reverse complement strand
GAGCGCACCGCTTCGCTGAAGCCGCACATCTTGTCAAGCACCCGGTTGACCTCGGGCATCACATCCTGACCATCCACGTAGATCGGCGTATTGGAGCGGTTGCGCAGCGCAACATGCAGCACGGCACGCACTTCGGTGTTATTGATCTTCTGTCCCGTGAATATGGCTTCGATCCAGGTAGTCAGGTCCGCCTGCCGCGCCAGGTTAAACAGGAGCTGCATGGTTTGCTCAGTGACCCGGTTCTTCGAATAATCGAACAGGAGTTCCCCCAGGCGCAGGGAGAATCGATCGAAGCGTTGGGGATCCCTGGCAAACAGGTCTCGCATATGCAGGTCTTTCACTTCCAGCTGATGTTTTGCCAGCGCCTGCCAGGCGGGCGATTCTAATAGTTTGGTCATCGCCTTCTTCTCCTTCGCTCCGGGCTTGGATGCCTTAATTAGCCCCTAAATTTACCCGGTTTTCAAGGCCGCATCGACGATTGCCTGGGCTTCTGCCTGGATCATCCCCAGGTGTTCCTCGCTCACGAAGCTCTCGGCGTAGATCTTGTAAACGTCTTCCGTGCCCGAAGGTCGCGCCGCGAACCAGCCATTTCCGGTCACCACTTTCAGACCTCCGATGGGGGCGTTGTTATAGGGGGCGTTCGTCAGCTTGGCCGTGATTTTGTCGCCGACCAGCTCCCTGGCAGCTACCTTATCCGGGGATAAATTCGCCAGCGCCGCTTTTCCGGCAGGCGTGACCGGCGCATCTTTGCGTGCATACCATGCTTTGCCGAACTGCTTCTCCAGGGCTTTGTAATGCTCACCCGGATCGCGCCCGGTCACCGCCAGGATTTCGACTGCCAGCAGGTCAAGGATGAAGCCATCTTTGTCAGTTGTCCAGGTCGTCCCGTTGTGCCGCAAGAACGAAGCCCCTGCGCTTTCTTCTCCACCAAATCCGAAAGAACCATCCAGCAGGCCATCGACAAACCACTTGAATCCCACCGGCACCTCGGCCAATTTACGTTTGAGGTGCGCAGCCACATGGTCGATCATCGAGCTGGAGACCAGCGTCTTCCCGATGGCAACATTTTCTCCCCATCCAGGCCGGTTCTGGAACAGGTACCAGATGGCCGTCGCCAGGTAATGATTGGGATTCATCAGCCCCACGCTGGTGGTGACGATGCCGTGCCGGTCATAGTCGGTATCATTTCCGTAAGCGATATCAAACTGGTCCTTGAGCTTGACCAGGCTGGCCATCGCATACGGAGAGGAGCAGTCCATGCGGATTTTGCCATCATGGTCCAGGGTCATGAATGAAAAAGTCGGGTCCACGCGTGGATTTACTACATTGAGATTGAGCCTGTACGTCTCCGCAATCGGTTCCCAGAACCCCACTCCCGAGCCGCCCATCGGGTCAACCCCAATCTTCAATTCGGCAGCCTGGATCGCCGGCATATTGACGACATTCTTGAGATCATCCACATAGGGCTTCACGTAATCATATTCGTGGGTCGTCGCGGCTTTCAAAGCCCTCTCAAACGGAATCCGTTTTACATCCTTCAGCCCTTCCGCCAGGATCTGGTTCGCCCGGTCCTGGATCCATCGCGTGGTCTGCGTGTCCGCCGGACCACCCGATGGAGGGTTGTATTTATAGCCTCCGTCTCCCGGCGGATTATGCGACGGGGTGATCACCACCCCATCCGCCAGGCCTGTGGTCCGTCCGAGGTTGTAAGTCAGGATGGCATGCGAGATGACCGGCGTCGGGGTGTAGCCGATTCCTTGCTGGATCATCGTTTCTACGCCGTTGGCAGCAAAGACCTCAATCGCTGTGTACAGCGCTGGCTCCGAAAGGGCATGCGTATCCATGCCCAGGAAAAGGGGCCCGGTGATGTTTTGGGTTTTGCGCAGCTCGGAGACTGCCTGGCTGATCGCCAGGATATGTTCCTCATTGAAACTATTATTCAATGAGCTGCCGCGATGCCCCGAAGTGCCAAAGGCTACCCGGTGACTCGGGTTGCCGGGGTCTGGCCGGTAGGTGTAATAAGCGGATATTAAACGGGGTACATTGATCAGGTTCTCATAAGGAGCTGGTTTACCTGCCAGTGGATGGGCGCACATAGGTCCTCCGCGTGAATCGATTCGTATAAAATCCTGGTTTGGTTTTATCGCTGGATGCGGGCTGAGCCGCCTTTGGCGAATGCCCGTACCTGTTCCAGGGTCGCCATTGTGCTGTCGCCTGGGAAGGTTGTCATCAATGCGCCGTGCGCCCAGCCCAGCTTCACTGCCTCTTCTGGCGCCTCGCCCGCCAGCAGGCCGTAGAATAACCCCGCAGCAAATCCATCCCCACCGCCAACCCGATCGAAAACTTCCAGCTCCGCGGCCC
>JAJZSS010000406.1 GCA_021849525.1 Chloroflexota bacterium | reverse complement strand
TGGCGAAAGGGCCGCCTGTGACCAGCTCGTGTCCGGCAAATAGTTGGGCTCCCATACCGGTGGATACGAAGTAGTTTTCCCTTAAGGCCAACCGCCCCCAAAGGACCAGAAGAATTCCTGGAAAGTAAAATAAACAACCCAGCGCTAACATCCAGACGCGGACCAGGGGGGTCAGGCTGAGGGGGAGAGGTGTCCACCCCCAATAACTCAACCCGAAGAAAAGCGCTGAGCTAAGGAGATAAAACCAGCTGGATCGCAGCCAGGATCCAAATATCCCACTCGTGCGGCCGGGCTGGCGCTGGGTGCCGCGCCAGATCCCAAAGAAAACAAATCCAAGCGTGGCATACGCCAGCAGCCCGCCAATCATGCGCATAACTGCTGCGGTTCGTTCCATGTATATGGTTTTACCTCTGTTTGTTTCGTTATAGCATAGTTGGGTTATTTGATAAATTAAAGAATCAGACGTTGTGTTTGTGTGAATCCCCTCCGCAAGCTATAATTTATCCAACAGTCTTCCCAGATTGCATCCTCGATATCGGGGTTAAATCATGCTCAAACTCGCCGGACGATCTTTCAGCGATGAATACGGGCGGACCATTCTCCTGCGCGGCATAAACCTGGGCGGCAGCAGCAAAGTTCCTGCTGATCCAGATGGCGCTACCTGGAACAAAGCGGGCTTCTACGATCATCGCCAGGTTTCATTTGTGGGGCGGCCTTTACCGTTGGCTGAGGCAGATGAGCATTTTCGCCGTCTGAAAGCCTGGGGATTCAACTTCATCCGGTTCCTGGTTACCTGGGAAGCTATCGAGCATGCAGGCCCCGGGATTTATGATAGCGAATACCTCGACTATGTAGCTGCCATTGTCAGGAAAGCCGGGGAATACGGCCTGGATCTGTTCATCGATCCTCACCAGGATGTGTGGAGCCGCTTCAGCGGGGGAGATGGGGCGCCGGGCTGGACCCTGGAAGCAGCGGGTTTCGACCTCACCCGGCTGCATGCCACCGGCGCGGCCTTCTTACACCAGGAACATGGCGATCCATTTCCACGCATGGTCTGGTCCACCAATTACAACAAGCTGGCAGCCGCGACCATGTTCACCCTGTTCTTCGCCGGGAATGATTTTGCTCCTCAATTAAAGATTGATGGCGTTCCGGTACAGGAGTACCTGCAGAGCCATTACATCCAGGCAATCCAGCAGGTGGCACGCAGGCTGCGGGATTTATCCAATGTGGTCGGCTATGATACACTGAACGAACCCTCGCGCGGATATATCGGGGAGAAGGATATCAACGAGTATGCGACTGCGGTCCCGGCATTGATGGGGGAATCCCCGACTATCTTTCAGGGGATGCTGCTGGGAGCGGGTTTCACTCAAACCGTGGATGTTTACCGGCTGGGTTTGACTGGCTTCAAAAAGGCTGGAACCAAAACACTTAATCCCCAACAGGAGAGCGCCTGGGCTGCAGGGCGGGAGGATATCTGGAAGCAGCGTGGCGTGTGGGGGCTGGATTCCGACGGAATACCCACCATCCGTCAGGCGGATTATTTCAGCCAGGTGGGTGGGCGGCCGGTCAATTTTGATGAGGATTATTTCAAGCCCTTTGCCAATCGCTTTGCCCGCGAGCTGCGTTCAATCGTCCCGGAGACGCTTATTTTTGTTGAAGGTGTGCCGGCGCAGGGTGGACTGACCTGGGGGGTGAACGACGCAGCCAGCATCGTCCATGCCGCCCACTGGTATGATGACCTGACGCTGGTTAAAAAAAGCTTTGCCGGGTGGATGGCAGTTGATACACAGCACATGAAGGTTGTCTTCGGACCGAAGGCCGTCCGGAGAAGTTTTAAAGAGCAGATTGCCCGCAGCATACGCCAATCGGATGAGCAGATGAACCATGCTCCGACCCTGATCGGGGAGGTGGGTATCCCGATGGATATGCAGGGCAAGCGCGCCTACCGGACGGGCGATTTTGCGATGCAAATCCGTGCCCTGGATGCAACGATGACAGCCCTCGAAAAGAATTTTGCCAGCTTTACCTGGTGGAATTACACCGCAGATAACACCAATGCCCGCGGCGACCAGTGGAATGACGAGGATTTATCCCTCTTCTCACCAGATCAGATGACCGGCTCTGGCTCGATTTACGATGGCGGCCGGGCGCTCCAGGCAGCCCTGCGGCCTTACCCGGCAAAGATAGTCGGCGAGCCGCTCGGGATGGCTTTTGATTTGCAGACTCGGAACTTCGAGTTCAGCTTCAGGCATCGGGATGGAATCGCTGCGCCAACAGAAATATTTATCCCGGATTACCAGTACCCACAGGGCTATCAGGTTCAGGTTTCGGATGGCAGCACCGAACAGGACGGCTCCTCCCAGACTCTGATTTACAGGCACACCCAAGCCCAAGCGGTGCATACGATTCAAGTCAAGCCAGCCGTAAAATAATAAATCTTGAATTGGCAAGCCGGGTTTCGAAGGATGGCTTAAAATAGACATTAAGATTGATTCGTAAATTGGAGGGATGATGCCTCAGCAAAAGACGACGCGTTTATATATGGTGCGCCACGGGGCAACTCAGCTCAGCGCCGAAGATCGCTTTGCCGGCTCGATCGACCCGGAGCTTTCTGAAACCGGGATTTATCAGGCGCAGCGCCTGGCAGAGCGCCTGGCGGATGATGCCATCACAACGGTATACTGCAGCCCGATGGTCCGTACTATCCAGACCGCGACGATCCTGGCGAAACCACACGAAATCATCCCGATCCAGCGGGATGGACTGCGAGAGATCAACCACGGGCATTGGGAAGGCCGTCTGCGGGGTGAAGTTGAACAACAATATCCTGAAGAGTATGCCTCCTGGGAGGAGGATCCATTTACTTTTGCGCCGCAGGGAGGCGAGGCCGGAGTTAACGTAATTGCCCGGGCGCTGCCGGTGATCCGGGAGATCGTGGTGAACCATCCCGGGGAAAATGTGATTGTTGTTTCACACAAAGCCACGCTGCGTCTGCTGATCAGCAGCCTGCTGGGCTTCGACGCCCGCGGTTATCGCGACCGCCTGGACCAATCCCCAGCCTGCCTTAATGTAGTCGATCTCAAAGACCCGGTGCGGGCGCGGTTGATGTTGTT
>JAJZSS010000405.1 GCA_021849525.1 Chloroflexota bacterium | reverse complement strand
CGGGGTGTTTATTTACGCGGAGATTTTGCATTTCCCATCATCCAGCAGCCAGATGATCGACCCGGCTATGTATCCAACCGCTATGGATTGGTTACCCAATTTAGGTCTGCAGCCAAATATGGTGTTACCGGTTTGCTGGCGCATAACTATCTGGCCGGCAAGGAATTTTATAATCTGCAGATTGGTCAGGAAGTAGATATTGTTTACGGTGACAATGTTCTACGCCGGTACCAGATCACTGAAATCGATCAATGGCAAAAATTATCCCCGGACCGACAGTTCAGTGATTATATCGAGCTGAACACAGGCCGGCAGCTAAGCACTTCAGATGTGTTCAAACGCTACTACCGCGGTGAGCACCATGTTACCTTCCAGACCTGTCTTGAAAAAGATGGGGTTTTTAATTGGGGTTTACTTTTCGTACGGGCGATACCCATAAATGATTGATCGATAGTGAACGAGCCCTCGCAAGTTAATCTATCTCTTGCGAAGGCTCGTTTTTTGTTAACTTACTGCACAAACGCTATCTTAGAAGAGTTGATCCCAGAACTCGATGAGATCGAGATCCCAATCATCAACGGTAGTATCTGGAATTTCATTGGGCTCGTAAAAAGGAACACCGCTCAAACCAGTATTGTCGATGGAAAGACTGAATACCTGGTTAGTGGTATCGATCCGGATGGCATCCAGGGGGATCAGCACCCATTTACCACTTAGATCGATAATGGTTTCATTGATTTCCACGACCAGATAATGGATTTCTCCGGTCTCAGGATCGACAACAAGATCTTCGATCTCCGCCAGGTCCCCACCTGTGTTATCAACGAAATTCATCCCCAGAACATCACTGGCCAGAACAACGCCCTGTAATTCAAGGGCAGTATCTGAGCCGGGCATCGGGGTGGAGACGACCACAGGGGTTTCTACGGTGGCTGTACCATCTACGGATACAGTGACCCAATGGCTTCGGAAGTCTACATCATAATCCAGAGCGGGATCACCAAATGGAGGCAGGGCGTCGCGAACGAATTCAGGAGCGCCTTCCAGTTCTTCCTGGCTTACATCCAGGATCCAGACGTTCTGCGGTTCGCTCTCGGAGGTGCTGCCGCTCGTATCCAACTGCAGGCGTTCGTATGGTACCGCAACCAGCTTGCCTCCAATACCCAGGAATCCACCCACCTCGACGATCAGATAATCTACTTGTTGAGTCTCGAGGTTGATGAGCATATCTTCGGCGGTACCGATTTGCTCATCATTCAGATTCCAGACATCATAATCAAGCTGATTGGAGACCAATCCTGGATTCGCCGCCCCGGTCGACGGAATTACTTCCGTAGCGGTAACGGGCTCGGTTGCCTGGGCGGTTTCTGGTATGGAGGGGGTCTCCGTTACACTCTCTGTAACTTCAGGCAGTTCTGTTGGTTCCACCGTCTCGAGAGGTTCTTCGGTCATCCCCGTTTCCGGTGTCATCGTCAGGTCCATCGCTGGCTCGGTGCTCATTGGCGTTCCATCGTTATCCGAGGGGCTTGCACAGGCGGCTAATGCCATCAGGCTCACGATTGAGCATATCGCCAGCCAAACATATGTTTTCTTCATCGTTTCACTCCTTCATAAAAAAATAGTCTGATCTTCAAATTCGGAAGATCTTGCGAGACTGTTACCATCTTAAAGATTGATGTATTCGCTGTCCATTCGGGAAAAACCTGTAAATCCCAGGGGGGAATCCCTACCCCGGCCTGGGGAATTCACTTACAAGACAGGATTTATATTGTTTAACTACGGGAAATCCCTATGCGATAAATAGTCACTTCCCCCATTGAGAAGGCGAGGATTTAAATCTATGATGGGCGCATAACGTTCGAAATTTCTTTTAGAGGAGGTTGTTATGTTAGGTCTGACTGTATCTCTGCTGGTGATTGCTTTGATCGCCGCTTTACTCGGTTTCACCGGGATTGCGGGAGCAGCTGCGGGCATTGCCAAGATTGTGTTCGTCATCTTCCTGGTTCTGTTCGTGGTATCCCTCCTTTTTGGTCGCCGCACTTCCATATAACAATGGCTGAGAAGGATCCCGAATCTATAATGCAGGAGGCTGATAAATGACCTGGCTGGGCTTTATTTTTCTACTGGTCATTGCTGCGGTAGCAGGTGCTTTAGGTCAGGCTGTCGCCGGTTACTCTTTGGGCGGATGTCTGATGTCCATTGTGGTTGGTTTTGTCGGCGCCTATATCGGCACCTGGCTTGCACGGCAGTTGAGCCTGCCTGAGCCTTTGCCTATACATTCCAGGGTGAAACATTTCCCCTGGTATGGGCTGTTGTCGGCTCGGCTCTTTTCACAGCAGTATTCAGCCTGCTCTTCAGGCGCCGCCGGGTAGTTTAAGTACCCGGTCAACCAGTTTGCGGAATGCTGCAAAAGCAAGAGGCCATGCTCGGTATACAGGAGTTAAGATGCTTCTTATTTCCAGGGTGCTAATTCAGGGCAATTTTCGAATGCTGATGCTCGAATTAGCTCCAATCCGCATTCCGGTATCTCGCCAGCCGATGAGAATACCATCACCAATGAAGCGGTTTGGCATGAATCTACGTCGTTACGGTATTAACCAACCTGAAGGAGAATTGAAATGCAAACAGATTACAAGACCCCGGTGACTCTTTCTGCCGGGACCCTTACAGGAGACCCAGTTCATAATCTGGCTGGTGAATCCCTGGGCAAGCTGGAAGAGATTATGATCGATCTGTCCAGCGGACGGGTCGCCTATCTCGTGCTTTCCTTTGGAGGCATTCTGGGCATGGGGAACAAATTGTTCGCCGTGCCGTGGGATGCGATCAAAGTAGACACAGAACACAAAGCGATCGTTTTAAATGTCAGCAAGGAAGTGTTGGAGAACGCTCCTGGCTTCGACAAAGATCACTGGCCCGATACCAGCGAACACGCCTGGTTAATGGATATTTATTCGTACTACGGGTCCGATCCTTACTGGCGATAGCGTTGCCGGTCATAGGGGTGAGCGGGGGAGGCTATCCCGGCCTCCCCCGGTATTTATTTAAAGTGCTTAAAAAAGCAAACAACCTGCTTCTCAGCAGGTCCATATGGGCTATTTGAGTGAGCGCGGAAGGACTCGAA
>JAJZSS010000404.1 GCA_021849525.1 Chloroflexota bacterium | reverse complement strand
CAGCCGATGTCTGGAATGCAGCGTACAGACCATTTTCGATGGCAGCAAGTGCATCCTGTGTAATGGCTGTGTGGATGTCTGCCCCTGGGACTGCCTGAAAATCGTCCGCATCGACCAGATGACGGGTAACGAAATCCTGCAGCAAGTTGTGGAAAAGCAGCTCGGAGCGCCGCCAGCAGCCTGGGAAAGTGAAAGCGTTCCCAGCGTGGCTGCCATGCTTAAAGATGATGAGAGCTGCACCCGCTGCGCCCTGTGTGCCAAGCGCTGCCCCACCGGAGCCATCACCATGGAAGCTTTCCGCTTCACGGAAAGTCTTGGATATAAAAAAGCCTGGTAAAGGTCACCTAGGAGCCTCTATGTCAAACTTTGTCCAGCGGTTCACCCAATCACGAGTCTGGCGCTCATTCTTCCGCCACGGTTGGCCGGATAATCCCCTCGATCGCTCGTTGGTGATGACCACCAACATCTTCTTCCACCTTCATCCCGTCAAAGTCAGCCGCAAAAGCTTAAAAGCAACCTACAGCCTGGGTCTGGGAGTGATCTCACTGATCACATTCCTGGTACTGAGCATCACCGGTCTGCTGTTGATGTTTTATTATGTCCCGACCGTGGAGCGTGCATACAGCAATATTGTCACCCTGCAAACCATGGTCCCCTTCGGACAATTACTGCGCAATATGCACCGCTGGAGTGCGCACTTGATGGTCCTGGTCGTAGTGCTGCACATGGCGCGTGTCTTTTACACGGGCGCCTACAAGCCGCCGCGCGAGTTCAATTGGGTGCTGGGGGTTGTGCTGCTCCTCCTCACCCTGGGCGCCAGCTTTACGGGGTACCTGCTCCCCTGGGACCAGTTGGCGTTCTGGGCTATCACCGTGGGCACCAGCGTCGCCGCATACGAGCCTTTGATGGGCTCCACGATCAAAACCTTTCTCTTAGGTGGACCCGAAGTCGGGCAGGAGGCGCTCACCCGCTTCTATGCCCTGCATGTCATGCTCATCCCGCTGGGAATCGCGTTGGTGACTTCGATCCACATCTGGAGAGTGCGTAAAGATGGCGGACTGGCTGCCAACCAAGCGCCGGAGGAAAAACCATGAAAGAAAATCCCCTCACCTACGCCCCATTTAGCGAAAGCAGTAAAAAAACCTATACGCTGGTGGAGCTGGTAAAAGGCTCTCCCACCGTGATGACCGACCACGGGCCAGAGGATACCGTCTTTGCCTTCCCGGTGGTGGCATTGATTGAAATACTCCTCTCGTTGGGGGTTGGTTTGCTGCTTCTGTTCATGTCTCTGTCCGTCAATGCACCGCTCGAGGAAATTGCTAACCCCAACCAGACCACCGATCCCGCCAAGGCGCCCTGGTATTTTATGGGGCTGCAAGAAATGCTCGAACACGGGCATCCCACCCTGATGGCGGTAGCCTTGCCAAGCATCATGGTTCTGTTCGTGCTGGCGATCCCGTATCTCGATAATTCTCCTAAAGGCGCGGGGAAATGGTTCACCACCACTCGCGGCCGCCAGATCACGCGCAATACCGCCCTGTACGCACTGCTGGCAATGCCGCTGTTCATCCTGATGGATAATTTCTTCCCGCCGCGCGAGCTGTTACGCGGCATTGTCCCGGATTTCGTCGCCCAGATCGTCATTCCGGTTATCGTATTGGGGATCATCGTTTTGCTGCCTCTGGTCATACTGCTGCGCACCAAACCCACCGCCCGTGAGATCGTCCTGGTCGTGTTTACCATGCTGTTTGTTTCGGCTGTCGTTTTTACGATCACTGGCTTTTTCTTCCGTGGTCCAGGGTTTGAGCTGTACCTGCCGTGGAATATGCCCGGAGGCTACTCTCCATTCCAGAATCTCTAATTTCAGGAGCCAAGCAGTGAAACCATCTGAAAGTGGAAAACCAAAACAATCCCTGGGGCGGCGCCAATTCCTGGGGTTCGCCTGGGTAGGCTCCCTGGCTGTCCTGGGCGCCCAATCGCTGGTTACCCTGACCCGCTTCCTGAAGCCCGTTTCGACAGGCGGTTTTGGGGGGCGGGTCTATGCCGGTAAGGTCGATGAATTTGCCGTGGGCAGTATCAACCGCATTTTGAGCGGGCGGTTCTACCTGGTACGAAGCGAGGGTGGGTTCCTGGCGCTCTGGCAGCGCTGCACCCACCTGGGCTGTGCGGTGCCGTACGACGAATCTGCCAGTCAATTCCACTGCCCGTGCCACGGCTCGTTGTTCGACAATATGGGGGTGGTCACTGGCGGACCCGCGCCTCGCCCCATGGATACTTTTCCTGTGGTCATTGAAAATGGCGAAGTGTGGGTAGATACCAGCCAGCCTACCGAGCGCTCCGCCTTTGATCCTTCTCAGCTCACGCCAGCCTGAGGGATGCACAATGAAAGAAAACCGCGAAAATTACACCAAATATATCCTGACCGGTCTGGCATTAACGGCGATCGTTATCGCCGCCTTGCTCGTCTATTCACTGGCAGAGACCAATCGCCTGGCTTCAGCGGCTGAAGAACATACCCAGGAGCGGGTAGCCCGGGGTGGGGAGTTCTATCAGACGCAGTGTGTGAGCTGCCACGGCGCCCAGGGTGAAGGCGGCATTGGTCCGGCGCTCAATAACCGCACGGTACTCAAAAACACCCTGGACAATGTCTTCTTCTCGGTCATTCGCTCCGGAGTTCCCGGCACCCAGATGCCAGCCTGGAGCGTGGATTATGGCGGTCCACTGACCGATGAGGATGTGCGCGATGTGGTCGCTTTTATGCGCGCCTGGGAACCAACAGCTCCAGAAATCCTCCCAGTCCAATTTGTACCCGATCCCAAGACCGGCGCTCGCCTGTTTGCCAGCACCTGCGCTATGTGCCACGGCAGTAATGGCAGCGGTGGTGATATCGCTCCCCAGATCAATGATCCTGCTCGCCTGGCCTCGCTCCCCGATGAATGGTATCGCGGGGTCATCAATAACGGCCGCCCGGCCAAAGGCATGCCCACCTGGGGCACAGTTTTATCTCCCAACCAGGTTGAAGAACTTGTGGCGCTGATTGCTGCCTGGCGGCGCGGCGAGCAAGTCCAGCCGGATTTCACCCTCACCGAGCTGCTGGATAATGCCGTATTTTCGCTTGCCCA
>JAJZSS010000403.1 GCA_021849525.1 Chloroflexota bacterium | reverse complement strand
CGTTTGGGCAGCCAGCGCTTCCAGACAGGCAGGCAAAAAAGAAGCGTGGTTCCAGGTGACGACAATGACGGAGACTAGGTCCGTGGAATCCATCTGACAGAATTAACCCTGTTCGCCGGGCAGAGCCTGTTTGCTCACCCGGCAAAGAATTTATTATTCCGGCTGAGGCGCCAGGTAAGCCAGCAAACCTGCAAAAGTCCAGAAGTAGGCGTTGACCTGCTTGACTTCGAGATTCTGGTAGACTAACCCCTCAATAAATACCACCAGCAAGCTGCCCATCAGCCCCAGGAGTAGCAGCTTATGTTCCGGGGAAGCGGCGTTGCGATAGGCTAACAACGCCAGCTGCCCGATGGCAAACCAGAGGAAACCCCACGCCAGCAGTCCCGGGATACCCAGCTCGACCAGGGCTTTCAATACCTGGCTTTCCGTAGCCAGGGCATGTTCGGGAATGCTGCGGAAAGAAGCCGCCCCGGTGACGCCCAGACCGCTGCCCCAGAAGGGATTCTCCTGCCAGGCCGCCAGCCCCAGATTCCAGGCTGCCAGCCGGTCGCGATTGGTCTCGTCTTGCGCCCAGTTGGTGATCGAAGCCAGGTGTGCTGCCACAGGATTCTGCGGCGCCGGACGGTTGGCTGCCAGGTAGCTCTGCGCCAGGCTGCCGAGGTCCAGGTCTGCCCAGCCGGCCCAATCATACGAGTCGTTGTGCTGGGGTCCAGCTTCAGCAATCAAGTATAAATCGACGGTCTTGCCGGTCCAGGCGGAAAGGTCCAGCACATAGTTGCGCCAGCGCCGGTCACTGGGATTGGTTTTGGGATTAAGATAGCGATGAAAAACAAATACGCCGGAACTGGTGGTATTCGATTCTTTGACAAAGACCTGAAAGATGACCCCATCGCCATTCTCAGGAATCCAGACATCCGGTGACAGCGCAATCGAAAAGCGCAGCGCGGCAGCTTCTGGCAGCGCCAGGCGATAGATCACTTCCTCTGCCTGGTCTGGCTGGGGATGGGTGAAAATCACCTCGCGCTCATCCTCCACCCGGTCAATCGGATCGTAGATGCGCCACTCCTGGTGCTCCGGCGTTCCCTCCAGCGGAGTCTCCCCCACCAGGGAAACCGGGTTTACCAGAGGCACAGCCTTATATTCAGACTGGATCAGCTCCAGGGTATATTGGTCCGTCTCGTTTACCGGCTGGCTGAGCAGGACGGCCAGCGCAATGAGCAAACCTGCCCCTGCCAGGCCAGCCATGCCCAATAAGAACTTGCGATTGCGCTCGGTGACAAACTTATAAACTGCCACGATGATTAAAGTGATCGCCAGGGCAGCCCAGATGCCGCGGCTGAAGGTGAACAGGATACAGGCGAACATGAGCACAGCGCTTACGGCGTACAGGATGGTTTCCCACAGCTGCCGAGCCTGGAAAGCCAGCACCAGGGCGATAGGCAGTAAGATCGCCAGCATATTTGCCAGGGTTGTGGGCGAATCAAGCACAAAATATGCACGACGAAGCTGAGTGCCATAGACAAATACGTCCGGATATCCCTGGCGTAAGATAATCTCAGCTGAAGGGAAAAGCGCCCGGTTGAGCAAAAATTCGGCCACCCCCCCTAACGCCACCAGCCCACCAGCGATGGTGAGACCGCTGAGTAAAATCTTCAAGCCGCGTGGGAAAGCGCGCAAGGCATGCGGTACCAGCCAGAAGAGCGGCAGATACAGGATAGAAATGTAAGCGCCCCACCACCCTACCGCACCGCTGCGATCCAGCACCAGGCGAAGAACGATCAAACCGGCATAAGCCAGCCCTGCCCAGTCCAATAAAGTGCCGGTGAGCAGCAAACGCTGGGCAAGCACCGAACGGACCCCCCACACCAGGACCAGGATGGCCAGAAGGCCTTCTTTCCAGTAGGTCGCAATGGGCTCAATGAAAAGCGTTTTGATAACCAGGTGAAATGGCAGGAGCACCAGGAAAACCAGGATACCGGCTGCCAGGAATCGATCCAGCCAGACAGCCAGACCCACCTGAGATTTAGACGCGGAGTTCAGTGTTTTCATCGTTTCCAATGAAAAATTCCTTCCTTATTTTGAAGGGGGTGGCGATATCGAACAACCAGGAACGCTCCATAGACGAGAAGGAGCCCAAAACCCCCTGCCAATAAAACCAACCAGGGTGATGCTCCGGTCGGGGTACGTGCCAGCGCCTGGCCTGCACCAACCGCCGCCAGAGCAGCCAGCCCGGCGCCCGCGGCGATCCAGGCTATCCAGCCCCATTCCGAGCGGGAGATGCGCCAGTCCAAACGCCGGTGGGCGACAGCCATCAAAATCAACAGCTGGGCGCTCAGCCCGATTACAGCCGAAACAGCGAGTCCATTATACCCAATAACCCCGACCAAAAGAAGATTCGCTGCCAGGCGAATGATGGTCTGGAAACCGTTCACCGCCAGTACCTGCTGCCCACTCTTCCAGGCGTACACCAGCCGCCACAACGGCTGGCACAGGGCATCGGCAAGCACCGCCAGGGTGTAGATCGCCAGAGAGGTAGCGACCGCCTGCGTATCCTGGGCTGTGAAAGCGCCATATTCGAGCAGCGCCTGTACTACCGGCTGGCGCAGGGCAATCACACCCAGGGCTGCCGGCAGGGCCAGGACCAAAACCAGGCCCATTGCCTGGGAGAGGGTCCGCCGGGCTTCGAGCGCGTTGTCAGCTTCGATCTGCTCTGAGAGGGTGGGGAAAAGCACGGTAGAAACCGCCAGCCCACTGAGCTGGCCGACAGTCAATGCCAGGTGATAGCCGAAATTGAGCACCGCCGCGCTGCCGGCGCCCTGGGAGGTCGCCATCGCCCGGTCGACGAACAGGATCAGGTGGTGGATGGCGTAACCGGCTGCCATCCAGACCAGCAAACGAAAGGCAGGCTGCAGCCCCACCGGCTCACTGTTGGCTCCGGGATTAGATGGAGAAACTTCATGCCGTAGGCGCCAGAGCAGCGGGAGCTGGAAAAGCAAGGCCGCAACCGCTCCCAGGCTAACCCCCAGCCCGGCCCGCTGCAGCGGGTCGCTCAGCGGCAGGAACCATAAGCAGAGAATGAAAACCAGGTTGTAAATGGCAGTGGTAAGGGCCGGGCGGGCGAAACGCC
>JAJZSS010000402.1 GCA_021849525.1 Chloroflexota bacterium | reverse complement strand
CCCTGCCAGCCATGCCACCAAGCTGCAGAAGCTCAACCAGATCTTCAGCGAGCGTCCCACCCATGTCACCTTCGTCGCCATCGACTTCACCCAGCAGGACCTTGCCGAGCGCCTCATCGACCATGGCTATGATCCAGCCTTGAAAACCCTGTTCATCTGGCAGGGCGTGACCCAGTACCTCAATCCTCAGGCGGTGGACAGCACCCTGGAATTCGTCGCCCGCAGTTCCGCCCCCGGCAGCCGGATTATTTTCGATTACATGTACACCTCACTGCTGGGCGGGGCGGCCGGGCACGGCGAGATCCGCAATCTGCGCCGCTATCGCAAATTTAGCGGCGAAGACCTGACCTTTGGTATCCCGGAAGGGCAGCTCAGCGCCTTTCTCGAAGAACGCGGCTTCACGGATGTGGTGGACGCTGACCATAAACTGCTGACCCAGAAATTCTTCCCACCCCCCAGGCAGGTCGCCTCCGGCTATGCTATCGCCTCCGCGACCGTCCAATCTAAAGGATAAATCGATGACCCTGGCCTTACGCCCCATGACCGAATCCGAATATGCGGCTTACCTGGACTTCACCGTGCCGGAGTACGCCCGTGAGCATATGGAGGCCGGCAACTGGCACCCTGCCGAAGCCCTGGAAAAAGCTCGCCAATCGTACATCCAGCTCCTCCCGCAGGGGATTGCCACCCCGGATCAATATTTATGGATCGTGGTGGACGAGACCGGTTCGCGGGTGGGAATTGCCTGGCTGGGGCTGTTTCGCAAAGCCACCCACATCGAAGCCTGGGTGTATGATCTCTTTATCGACCCCGAGCAGCGCCGCAAGGGCTATGGCGAGCAGACCATGCGCCTGCTGGAAGATCAGGCCCGCCAGCTGGGCGCGGTAAAGATCGGGCTGCATGTTTTCAGCAGCAATCTCACCGCTCACAAATTGTACGAGCGGGTGGGCTACCACGATGTGGATGTGGTGATGGCGAAGGATCTGGCGGATAAATCGGTCTCTTGAATCCTGAATATTCTGCCCATCCATGTAGAATTCCTGGTTCGGATAACAGATAGAAAGTGTATGGTGAGATGAAACGAAACAAACCCAACCGTGGCTGCCTGAACATCCTGCTGATCATTGTCGCCCTCTTGCTGGCTCTGGTTGGACTGGCTTACTGGGATAATCATGCCCTGCCTGCGGCTTCACCGGTGATCGAACGCTTGAGCGCCGCCGACCAGTCACGCCTGGCGGAGGCTTTCCACCTGCGCCAGAGCCTGGGCGATTCGGTCTGGCCAGGTTTTGGGAGCGCCGATATCCCGCTGCTGGCTTTCAACGAGCGCTATGCCTTCCTGGTGGGTCTGCCCGACCCGCCTGCCGGCTGGCGCAGTGTGCCTCAGGGCGAACAGTTTGGTGTCGCCTGGCAGCCCGTCCCTGATGAGACCTTCCTGGGCCAGGTCTATTACCGCCAGGAGCTTGACACCAGCCTCGATACCACCCAGAACTACGCCGTCCAGATCGGCAAGCGTTATGCTGCCAGTTTCACCACCGGCGATTACGCCCCCATCGGCCTGGCGAACGAAATCCGCAGCGAGCTTTCACCCGTACTGGTGGACTTGCTCCCACTGCGCCAGTACACCCGCCTCTTATTGCGCGGCGTGGATGGCTATCTCAGCCTGGCTGCCCACGAGAGCTACCATGCCTTTACCGGGATGCTGGCCCCACAGAAGCTGGCCCAGGCCGAGCGCGCCAGCCGGCTGGTCACCAGCTATCCCTGGGCAGAGCAGCCCCTGATCGCTGCCTGGCGCGAGGAGCTTGACCTGCTTTCGCTTAGCGCTGAAGTTGCCTGGGGCGAAACGTCCGACGCTGAGGTGCTGGACCTGGCGCGGCGTTTCCTGGCCCAGCGCGCCGCCCGCCGCCTGAACCTGGGCTTATCCCGCGAGCTGATCGCCTACGAACAGCAGCGCGAGTGGGCGGAAGGCCTGGCGCGTTATGTGGAGTTGGCTGTATGGCGGCAGGCTTACCTGGATAAAGAATACCAGCCCCTGCCAGAGGTCCTGCCGCTGGCGGATTTCAACGCTTATCAGGGCTTCCCCCAACGCTTTGCCCAGGAGCTCGACCAGATTCCGCGCATGGCTTCTGCCGAGGGTGACGGGCGGTTTTACTATTCTGGCTTTGCCCAGGCAGCTCTGCTGGACCGTCTGCTGCCAGGCTGGAAAGAACGCGCCATGCAGGAAGGTGTCTTGCTGGATGACTTGCTTAAAGAAGCAATTGGCGGCTGAGAATGTAAGGATTCTGGCGCGGGGTTGTAACGACCCTGCAAGGCTGGATTTGCTAAAATGAAACCTAAAGTAACTGTGGAACTATCGAAGGTCACAGGGCGGTAGCGCCAAATCGATGAAGCTGCATGATTGAGTTCTGATCGGAGGCTGCGATGGCGACTTATATTTTGCTCAGTACGCTGACCCTGGAAGGCACCGATAACCTCAAAACCCACCCCGCTTTAATCGATGAAACCAATGCCCGGCTGGCAAGCTACGGCATCAAGGTCGTCACCCAGTACGCCGTGCTGGGCCCCTACGATTTCGTGAACGTGATCGAGGCGCCCGACAACGAGACGGTGGCCAGCCTCTCCGTGCAGCTGGCCCAGCGGGGCAGCATCAAGATCCAGACGCTGGCGGCCATCCCCATTGAGCAGTTCATCGCCGGGCTGAAGAAGACGCAGGCCCCCAAGGCGGCGGCCAAGCGGGGAGGCGCGCGGCGCGGCCGCGGGGCCCAGTTGGCGGCGAACGAGCCCTAGCACCTGCGCCAGGTAGCGAAGGGCGTTCAGATGATCTTGCCCTGGCAGTGGGGCCTCCCCTGATATGCCGGACACAATGTGGCCGGACGGCCCCCCTGAGCTGCTGCCTCTCGCCGCCCGGCTGTTGACGCACCATCCTGACCCGCCATCCTGTAGGGGCGGGCCTCCGCGCCCGCCCGCCGGCCCCGCAGGGCCGGGACCGGTGCCCTGGCGACCATCCGGGCGGCTGCGACCGGAGGAAGTCCCTGTGGGATGGCCGCGGGCGGACGGGGCGTGCCCCGTCCCTACGTGAACCGGAGCGGGCGGACCAGTGGTCCGCCCCTACGAAGAACCGGAGCGGGCGGGCAG
>JAJZSS010000401.1 GCA_021849525.1 Chloroflexota bacterium | reverse complement strand
GCGAGCGATTGCTTTGCAGCCGGTGTTTATGACGGCGGTGCTCTCGGCGGTGGTGGCAGCCGGGGTGATGACCCTGATCATGACCGCCACACCCCTGCACCTGGAGGAGCACGCCTTCAGCCTGGACGATATCACGCTGGTGATCCAGTCGCACATCGTGGCGATGTTCCTGCCGTCGCTGATCAGCGGCTGGCTGGTGGACCGGCTGGGGGTGGTGCGGCTGATGCTGCTGGGAGTGCTGGCGCTGGCGGGGACGGTGACGATCGGGTTGATCAGCCAGAGCCTGCTGCAGTACTGGTGGGCGCTGGTGCTGCTGGGGGTGGGCTGGAATTTCCTGTTCGTGGGCAGCACGGTGCTGCTGATGCGCGCTTATACGCCGGCGGAGCGCTTCAAGGCGCAGGGATTGAACGATTTCATCCTGTTCGGGGCGCAGGCGCTGACGACCTTCACGGCGGGGACGCTGATCAGCCTGGCGAGCTGGGAGGCGCTGCTGCTGGTGAACGCGCCGGTGCTGGCGCTGACTCTGGCGGTGCTGCTGGGGGTGAGGCGGAGGCTGACAGGGGATTTGGAGAGCATACAACGGATTTGAAAAACGGATTGAACGGATTATGTATTGATTGGCGAGTAATCCGGGTGAGGATTGATGCGGAATTGGTCCGGTTGATTGCCCGTGAAATACACGGTTCGCAGACAGGCGCAGAGGAAACCCGCGAAAAAAAATCGGGCAGGATAAGCCGAAGATGCCTGGAATGGTTGAGATAATCTTATTGGGGTGATGAGAGGCGAAAATGGGAGAGAACTGCTGCGGCGAGGTGAAGGCTGGGGCGGGGGTCTGCGAGCTTAATCTGGAGGTGGGGCTGAAGCAAGGGCAGAAGCGGGCTGCCTGCCCGGAATGTGGCACTCCGGGCAAGCCTGTGCAGAGGCTGACGGTGCAGGCGCTGCTGGGGGTGTCGCTGGCAGAGATGCAAGAGGGGGAGTACGGGTTCTGCCGGACGGCGGGCTGCCGGGTGGTGTATTTTCTGGCAGACGGAGAGCAGGTGTTCACGCAGGATCAGGTGCGCGAGCGGGTGTTCCAGAAGGCGACGGAACTGGAGGATACGCCGGTGTGCTACTGCTTCCAGTACACGGTGGGTGAGGTGCGGAACAGGGGGAAGGTGATCCTGGAGGAGATCAACGCCGGGATTCAGGCAGGAAAGTGCGCCTGCGAACTGCGCAATCCGCAGGGCTCGTGCTGCCTGGGGAATGTGCGGGAAATGGTGAAGAGCCGGGGGAAAACTAAACAATAAAATGCGTGTAGCCAGCGAAATTGAAAAATAATAACCAGTTATTTCAGCCATGATGGCTTATAAGCTGGGTGGGTGAAACCGGCGTCAGCGGAGGATAAATTGGGCCAGGGTTTTCTGGACTCCCTTAATGTCGGCGCCGCGGCGGAATTCGCGCTCGATCGGATTCATATTGCCGGAGATGTAGATTTTCATCTCGGCGTCCATGTCGAAAGTACCGGCAGTTTCTACCGAGAAGTGGGAGATCGAGCGGTAGGGGATGGAGTGATATTCGGCCTTTTTGCCGGTCAGTCCCTGCTTGTCGATCAGGATCAGGCGTTTATCGGTGAAGATAAACAGGTCACGGATGATCTTGAAGCCGCGGACAACTTTCTCGCCGTCGATCAGGATGGCATCCAGGTCTTTTTGCAGACCACGGGCATCAATCTCACTGGCATTGCCGAAAAAACCTTGCAGCATATGATTCACTCCTTGGTATCGATGGATTAGAGGTGACCGGGAAAGGTTGTATTGTAACCGATGATTAAAATATTGGCTTTCTCTCGCAGAGCCGCAAAGGGCGCAGAGAAAACCGACCCGATTAGGAAATCCTGCGGATTTCTTAAACCCCTGAGGCCTGGAGGAAGTACGAGAGCAGACTGTAAAGGTTATCAGTGTATCGAAAGGGGCGGAAGCGAGATGCCGGATGGCGATCCGAATGTGTTGGCAGCATGTGGAGACCATTACGGTCGGGGTGGTGAAAAGAAACCGAGTTTTCAAGATCAAATCTACATTAAGGTGGGATAACCGGGCAGGGGGTGGTATGCAGGAATTTTGCGCATTCCGCCTCGGTCAGGGAGCGGGTGAGGCGGGCCCTGGCATGGGCGATTAAAGCCTCTGTGGACAGGGTGTAGGTGCGCAGGCTGCCATCGGCGCCGGCGGTCGCCAGGGTCTGCCCGTCCGGGCTGAAAGCCACTCCAAAGACGTTGCTGAGATTGCCGTACAGGCTGAACAATTCTTCACCACGCTGCACATCCCAGACTTTGGCCAGGCGGTCGAAGGCGGCGGAGGCCAGCAGGCTGCCATCCAGGCTGAAGGCCAGGCGGGAGACCAACCCGGCATGCCCGGTGAGACGCTGCACGAGCGTATGGGCGGCGGTATCCCAAAGATCGATCTCACCATCGTGCAGGCCCAGTGCCAGCAGGCGGCCATCCGGACTGGGCGCCAGGCCGTAGACCTCGCGACCAGCCACAGGAAACTCGTTTAACTGCCTGCCGGTGGCAGTCTCCCACTGGCGGGCATAGCCATCGGCGCCGCTGCTGAAGGCGGACAATCCATCCCGGCTGAATGAAATTCCGGTGCCAAAACCCATGGTGTGGCCGCGGAAGACGGTGATTTCCTGCCCGCTGCTGACGTCCCATACTTTTTGGGTGCTGTCCCAGCTGCCGCTGACCAGGAATTTGCCATCCGGGCTGAAAGCCAGCCCGGCAACGATGGCCTGATGCCCTTTTAAATTCAGGCGGAGCTTTCCGTCTGCGATGTCCCAGATGAAGATCTCCCCATTGGCGCCACCCGCGGCCAGGATACGACCATCCGGGCTGTAGGCCAGACTGGTGAGCGGGACCTGGGGGGTGAGCTCGAACAGCAGCGCGCCGGAGGCTGCTTCCCGGATGCGGGCATAGCCATCCAGGCCAACGGTTGCCAGTTGAGCGCCATCCGGGCTGTAGCTTACATCCCAGGCCTGGTCGGTGTGGGCGGGGAGGGTGGTGAGCTCGCGGCCGGGGGCGACGTCCCAGATACGGAGGGTGCCATCGTAGCCGGCAGTGGCGATCTGTGAGCCGTCCGGGCGGCTGGCGACATCCACCACCGTG
>JAJZSS010000400.1 GCA_021849525.1 Chloroflexota bacterium | reverse complement strand
TCGTCTTCTCCGGCTCCAGCTGGTCCAGGATAGCAAATAACTCGGCCGGCATCGATCGCTGCCACTGGTTTAAATAGACTACGGCGTAATCAGCATCCAGGTAGGACTGAACCCGGGCTGCGGAAGAATTTCGTTCGATCTCGATCGGCCCGGTTTTAAAGCCCAGGCTGTGACTGTACCAATTGAAGGCCAGGGGATACCAGGCGATGATCTCTTTATCCCGAATATCCGGGAATTCTTTCATGGCGATCGCAGCTTCGTTGAGCCCTTCACCCCAGCCCACCAGCAGGACCTCGGAAGCTTTTTCAATTCCGCCGAGCAGCGGATTGAAATAGGTCAGGTAATACGGGTAGTTGTTAGCCGTTAAAAAGGCGTGGACTGCCAGAGCCAGCCCGATCAGGGTCGCAGGGAGCAGTGTTTTCAAACGGCCACCGAGCTTTACCTGGACCCAATAGAATCCGGCGGTGAATCCGGCGGCAGCCAGGAGATCCAATGCCAGGTAGCAGGGAAGCAGATAGCGGTCGAATTTCTTGGTTCCCAGGGTCATCAGGACGGTAAAAAGCAAAACGAACCAGGCCAGGCCGGCCAGATTCTGCCGGGTTGGGCTCTTAAATAATTGATAATTGCGTGTAGCAAGTACACTACCTAAAATAATCAAGCCCAGCCAGGTGACAGGCGTGCTGCGCCACAGGTAGGTGAGGGGGTAATAGTAGATATATTTATCGGAGGGGTCGTAATCCACCTGGTATGCGCTCACCAGTTCTGCGCCGCCCCCGCCGCCTTCGGCTGCATTCAGGGCGTGGTTAATTACATTAGAAATCGTCCCCATGGGGTCCACCCACATCGCCGGCCAGACGCTAAAGACCACCAGCAGGCTGATCATCCCCCAGGCGATCAAGGGAATGTACGCGATCCGTACGGCGTCGGCGCTGAATAATTTTGTGCGCTGGGCTACGAACAACTCGCGCAGACCCAGGAAGCCGATGATCGGGATCACCATCAGACTGGGGGTGACCGTCAGAAAACCCAGGCCGGCGGCAATCCCGGAGACTGCCAGATTGAGCTTCCGCCGGGTGCGGAGAAAATGAAGGAATGCCAGCACGCACAGGAACATAAAACTGCTGGACAGGCCGTTGGTATGCAAGAAGCGGGAATGGGCGACATGCATGGGCTCCAGAGCGATCAGAAAGAATCCGATGCTGCTTGTCAGCGGATCGAATAGCTGCCGGGCGTACAGCCAGGCGACCAGCAGCGTGAGGCAGATGACCAGGACAATCGTTAACCGGGCTGTGGCCAGGATCTTCATCGGGTTGACCTGGCGGTTCTGGAAGATATCGAATAATTTGGTGTCACCCAGATTTTCCTGACCCACACGTTCATAATCCGGGAACTGGAGGTGGTAGCCCAGAGCTCCTGCCCACATGGTGATCACGCCCGGGTGACCGGACTGGTAGGTGCCGGCGTAATCGCCGTGCCGCAGGGCGTAGTAGAAGTTGGCGGCCCGCTTGCCCCAGGTTGGCTCATCGGCAGTGACGAAGCTGCCTGAACCGCCCATACGGGGTAATAACAAAGCCAGGCTCAGGCTGATCAGGAGGATGATTTCCAGCCATGCTGGCAGGTGATCCGGAAGGTTCTGTTTTGGATATAATAAGTTGATTGGCTTTGGCATAGCAGGAATTTTAACCTGACTTGTGTGGAATGGGATAGACATCGAATGGAGCAATGATGGAATACCGCCCAGAAATCCGCAAACAAATCCTGAGCTATCAGGAAAATGAGCTCACCGAATATCACATTTATCAGCGCCTGGCAGCGATCGTCAAAGATGAAGAAAATTCAAAGGTCTTGAGACGAATTGCCCAGGATGAAAAGCACCATTACGATCGCTGGAAGCAGCTTACCGGGGTCGATGTAAAACCCAACCAGTCGAAAATCCGTTTTTATACCCTGATCAGCCGGTTGTTTGGCTTTACCTTTGGGATTAAATTGATGGAGCAGGGGGAGGAAAAGGCAAAAGATAATTATAGTCTTTTGATCAGTGAGGTAAAAGAAGCCGGCGATATCCTCCACGATGAAATCGTCCACGAAGAAGCCTTGATCGGCATGCTCGACGAAGAGAGCCTGCGCTACGCTGGGTCGATGGTCCTGGGGTTGAGCGACGCCCTGGTTGAGCTGACTGGCGCCCTGGCAGGCTTTACCCTGGCGCTGCAAAACACCAACCTGATTGCCCTGAGCGGGCTGATTACCGGGATCGCAGCAACCATGTCCATGGCGGCTTCAGAGTATCTTTCCACGCGGGCCGAGAGTGATGGGAAAAATCCGGTCAAGTCGGCGCTGTATACGGGTGTGGCTTATATCGTGACGGTGGCAATCCTGATCGCACCTTACCTGGTGCTGGAAAATTATTATGTGTGTCTGGCAATATCGCTGACCTCAGCCGTCATTATTATCGCCGTGTTCAACTATTACATAGCCGTCGCCAAAGATGAATCATTCAAGAAGCGATTCTTTGAAATGGCCGGGATCAGCCTGGGGGTGGCTGTGCTGAGCTTTATTTTTGGCTATATTATCCGCAATACCCTGGGAATCGAGATCTGATCGATTAATAAACCTCTTGCGGATTCTGCCGGTAGATGATAGACTGCAACAAAGCGTTGAACGGGACGAGAAGCTGCTAAATTGCTCGCCAGTGAGAGAAAGCCTGAGACTGAGAGCTTTCTTCGAGACAGAGCAGCCAAAACCACCCGTGAGCGGCTTGAGGAACGCCAGAGTATTCAAGCCCGGTTTATAGCCCGTTATCGCTAATGAGTGCGACAGCTCTAATTTTGAGCATGTCGAATGTGGGTGGAACCACGGGAGATCATTCCTCTCGTCCCTTGTGACGAGAGGTTATTTATTTAATTGGTGAGCGGAGGCAAAATGTCTGAAGAATACAAGGAAAGCCATTTGTATCGTGTCCGGCACAGCGCATCGCATGTGATGGCGCAGGCTGTATTGGAGATGTTCCCGGAAGGTAAATTCGCCATCGGTCCGGCCACCGACGATGGTTTTTACTATGATTTTGATCTGCCGCGCCCACTGACCCCCGAAGATCTGCAAAAGGTCGAAAAGCGGATGCGCGAGATCGTGCGCCAG
>JAJZSS010000003.1 GCA_021849525.1 Chloroflexota bacterium | reverse complement strand
ATCGGTCAAACGAGGCGTCCCTGTCTCTTCCAAAATACTCTCTATTGAAGGAACAACTATAACAGGAATGAGCAATCTCCATCCTGCCCACAATGTGGCGCTGTTGTTTAATAGATAGACAGGCTGACCCTCCCATTCGACTTTTACAATTTCATCAGCTTCAGGGGATTTGGTAAAGCCCAACTGGCCAAGGATATCCGCCCGACAGGGTCCAATCAAATCAATCTGGGCATAGGCAGCACTACGATCCTCGACAGTAACCTGATCCATAAAAAAGATCCGCTTTTTAAAATAAGCGCTCGAGTTCGATCCCTTTCCGGGTAAAGTAAGCGCAATAATTGAATCCTCAGGTCCGGGAATAAGGTATAAAACATCAAGAATACGCGCATTCGGGGATGTCAGGATTGTGGGGAGACCGCGGTTTTCCGCCAATAATCGCACGTCATGGGTAGTTTGACGTTGCAGGTAGCTGGCGCAATCGCGCCCGCGGATTGACAGACATCCCGGCTGATGAATTTCATACCAGGCGGCTCCCTCAAGAGCTGCTTGATACTCTACAGGCAAAGGTTTAGCAGTCATTCGGAAGTTCCTCCTGGGAATAAGCGAGGCGCACCTCGCAGAGCTCAACACTCGCGAGGTGCGCCTCACACCATTGAAACACTATAAAACTGGACTCAGACAGCCAGTGGAAGAGGAGTACCGCTCGTCTTTGGCTCAGGGGGTGGGAACAAGGTTTCAAACTCGTCCCGCGATATCGTCTCAGCTTCTAGTAAGCGCTGGGCAATTACATCCAGCCGATCACGGTACTCAACCAGGATCTGGCGAGCTTTGGTGTGGGCTTCGCTGACGAGGCGGCGTACTTCATGATCGATTTGTTCGGCTACTGCTTCTGAGTAGTCGCGCTGCTCGGAGATCTCACGGCCCAGGAAGATCAATTCTTCCTTCTGCCCGTATACCATTGGGCCGAGTTGTTCGCTCATGCCTAACCGGGTTACCATAGCCCGGGCGAGGCGAGTAACTCGTTCCAGGTCGTTCGATGCGCCGGATGTGATGTCATCGAAGACTAACTCTTCGGCTGCGCGCCCGCCGAGTAAACTAACCATCTCGGTGAACATCTTCTTGCGGGGCATGAGGGTGCGGTCGTCCTCAGGCAGCGCCAACGTATAGCCGCCGGCCATGCCTCGAGCGATAATCGAGACTTTATGGACAGGATCTGCAGAAGGCAGGGCATTCATTACAACCGCATGACCTGCTTCGTGGTAAGCAACAATCCGCTTTTCTTCGGCGCTGATCAGGCGGCTCTTGCGGGCAGGCCCAGCGATGACACGTTCAATCGCTTCTTCCAGCTCCGATTGACCGATGGTTTTCAGGTTGCGCCGGGCAGCCAGGATAGCCGCCTCGTTGACCAGGTTTTCCAGGTCCGCACCAACAAAACCAGGGGTAGAACGGGCCAGGACGGCCAGCTCGACGCTTGGATCGAGGGGTTTGCCCTTGACATGAACTTTAAGGATTTCCTCGCGCCCATGCATATCGGGGCGGTCGAGGGTTACCCGGCGGTCGAAACGACCCGGGCGAAGCAAGGCGGGGTCAAGGATGTCCGGGCGGTTTGTGGCCGCGACGATGATGACGTTGGTATCGGTGTCAAACCCATCCATCTCCACGAGCATCTGGTTCAAGGTTTGTTCGCGCTCGTCGTGCGAGCCGCCCAAACCAGCCCCACGCTGGCGACCTACGGCATCAATTTCATCCACAAAGACGATGCATGGCGAGTGGCGCTTGGCCTGATCGAAAAGGTCGCGCACCCGGCTGGCGCCGACGCCGACGAACATTTCTACAAACTCAGAGCCGGAAATAGAGAAGAAGGGTACTCCAGCCTCACCGGATACAGCCTTGGCGAGCAGGGTTTTTCCCGTTCCGGGTGGTCCGACTAATAGCACGCCTTTCGGAATACGAGCGCCCAGCGAGATAAATTTCTCGGGCTCGCGCAGGAACTCAACGACTTCTTTCAATTCTTCTTTGGCTTCGTCTACCCCCGCAACATCCTGAAAAGTGACCGTGGGTTGGTCACCGGTGAACATTCGGGCGCGGGATTTACCAAAGGAAAGGGCGGCATTATTGCTGCCTTGCGCCTGTCTGAAAACGAAATAGAAAACGCCTGCGATTAGGATGAAGGGTAAGATATAGCCCAGGGCTGTGGCAACGCCTAATATCGCGCTCGGAGCTTTGATCTCGAGCATGACAGAATCAGCTGAGAGCTGTTCGGTCGTCACACCAAGTTCCTTGAGTTGTTCAACCAGAGTGGCGCCGGTCTCTTTTTGGGAAGATTTCTCAACACCATCTTTAAAGATCACTCGCAGGCGGTTGTCGTCCTCGGTCACACGCTCTACATTTCCGCGCTGAATTTCGGAGGCGACTTCGTTAATGGTCAGTACCTCCTGCGCAGACGCTTGCTGGTTAAAGTTAAAAACGACCATGGCTATGATCGCTACGAATAACAGCAAGTAGATAAGAGAAGAACGATTTCGAGCTGGGTTCACATTACCTCCAAATCGGATGACAATCGCTTGAATTGTAGAAATTATACCAATCTATGCACGCCGCGCGGATACGGTTTCTTCAACTTGTAGAATTTCTAACATCGTTCTAACATTTAAAAATCCCAATGAATACATCAAAACACCCGCTGGTTGCTTGAGCGGGTGTTATTCAGGGAGTTTAATGAGTTTTATTCATCAAAATGGGAGACGCGCCCCCATATAATCGCATCCAACCGCCGCAGGACCTGTAACAAGGCTGATCGAACATGCGCCAGGAAACGAATATAGGCTGGGCGCACGAATGGGCGGCGGGTGGCAAATGGACCGGTCCATTCAACGTATACGGCCCCCCAGGTGAGCCCGGCGCCAAAACCCACAAATACAATTTTATCGCCTGCTTTGACTCGCCCATCATTAATCGCTTCAACGGTTGCCAGGGGGATCGATGCGGTAGAGGTATTCCCATAACGTTCCAGGTTTACAATACAACGCTCCATCGGCAGCTTCAGGCCTCGTGCCGCGGCCTCGATGATACGTAAATTCGCCTGGTGAGGGATAACCCATTGAATATCGTTGAGATGGAGACCAGCCTTGCGGATTACTTCTTCGGTTGCCTGTGTCATTACTCGAGACGCGAACCGAAAGACCTCTCGGCCGTTCATCTGGATATAGTGGAGTCCTGCTTCAATGACTTTATGACTGATCGGGTAGCGACTACCGCCAGCCGGCAGGCTGAGCAAGTCTCCGCCGGAGCCATCCGAACGGATGACACCTTGAAGCACTCCTCCCGGCTCTTCAGCTGCCTGCAGGACAAAGGCGCCAGCCCCATCTCCAAATAAGATGCAGGTTCCACGATCTTGCCAGTTGACCAGGCGAGATAATGTCTCGGATCCGATCACCACGGCATTACGGATTGCACCGGTGCGGATAGATTGAGCTGCTAAATGCAGGCCAAAAATGAACCCCGAGCAGGCTGCAGAAAGATCAAATGCTCCGGCGCGGATAGCGCCGATACGGTCCTGAACCAGGCAAGCTGTGGCAGGAAAAGTATGCTCTGGAGATGAAGTTGCCACAATGATCAGATCAACATCGGTTGGTTTGAGCCCGGCTACTTGCAAAGCTTGAAGGGCCGCTTCGGTGGCTAAAGATGCCGTCGTTTGTTCACTGCTGGCGATACGGCGTTCATGGATACCAGTTCGAGAGACGATCCATTCATCATCAGTATCCACCAATTTTTCAAGGTCGGCATTGGTTAACACCTGCTCGGGAACGGCGGTTCCCCAGCCTGTGCCGTGTGCATAGGGGCTCATAAGCCATTCCTCCGGTTAGTTCGGATTTTCGCTGCCCGGGGTAGCAGCCCGGCTCAAGATGATAGTGGCGTTATGCCCACCAAAGCCGAAGGAATTCGACATGATATGGTCTAGTTTTGCCGGTCGGCAGGTATTCGGCACATAATCCAGATCGCATACTGGATCGGGTGTTTCGTAGTTGATCGTCGGCGGCATCACCTGATCGCGGAGTGCGAGTGTGCAGATCATTGCTTCTAAGGCGCCAGATGCTCCAAGCAGGTGGCCGGTCATGGACTTCGTTGATGAAACCGGAATCTGGTAAGCCTGCTCGCCAAAGACGGTTTTAATGGCTGCCGTTTCACTCTTATCATTCAATGGGGTGCTGGTGCCGTGAGCATTAATATATTGGATATCGTTTAGACTGAGATTGGCATGCTGGAGGGCGTTACGCATGCATAAAGCAGCTCCGGCTCCATTTTCTGCAGGGGCAGAGATATGGTAGGCGTCGTTCGTGGCGCCATAGCCGGTTACTTCGGCCAGGATGTGTGCACCCCGTGCTCTAGCATGTTCTTCAGATTCAAGGACGAGAATTGCGGAGCCTTCACCCATCACAAAGCCATCGCGATGTAAGTCAAACGGGCGTGAAGCACGCTGTGGCTCATCATTACGGGTGGATAAAGCCGTCATCACGCTTAACCCGGCCATAGCGATGGGAACAATTACAGCTTCACTGCCGCCAGCCAGGACGACATCCGCCTGCCCCCGGCGAATCATCTCGGCCGCTTCACCGACTGCATTCGTGCCGGTTGCACAGGCAGTCACCACTGCCATATTCGGCCCTTGCAAACCCAGGTGGATTGCGACCATGCCCGCAGCGGTATCTGGAAGCATCATTGGAACCAGGAAGGGGCTCACACGGCTCGGACCTCGCTCAAAGAAGATCTGCATCTGCTCGAAAAGTGTTCCCAACCCCCCAATACCGGTCCCGATGGTGACCCCGATCCGCTGACGATTACCATCATCGATCTCAAGCTGGGCATTTTCTACAGCTTGCATGCACGCCGCAACCGCAAATTGGGCGAAGCGATCCATCCGGCGTGCTTCCCGACTACCGTATATGGCGATTGGATCGAAATCCTTTACCTCAGCTGCAAAGCGTGTTTTATATTCGCTGGCATCATAGTGGGTGATCGGACCAACTCCAGATTGTCCGGAAAGTATATTTTTCCAGGCTGTTTCAGGATTATTTCCGACAGGGCTAATTGTACCCAGGCCGGTGATTACAACCTTATTTACCATTCGAGCCTCCAGTAAAGTGGGCGAAATTATGAAGGTGATAACCCCAGGCCGGGTAAAAGGAGGCGCTACCAATGTAAAAAATAAAATGCGCCTGGGGTGACAGACGCAAACTGATTTCGAAGCAAAAGTTGATTTAGTGGATTGCCAGCTCTGTGCGTAATTGCTCGACGTGTAATCGATCGTGAGCACCGGTAATCTCGACTATTTCAATAAGACGCGTTGGGCCAAAAATCGCATGCCGAGCAGGGAGCTCCCATTCAGCAGTACTTAACTTTTCCATAATCGAGATCATTTCCATTCGAGCAGTTGTAAAACTGTTGAGCGCCTGTCGTCCATTCTGGTGAATATACTTGCGTTCCTCTGCCCAGCGGTCGGAATCGCTGCCCGGAATAAATGGATTCGGTGTGCTGATAATTTTTTTCAGGCGGGGCAGATTGACCTCGATATCAACGTCACGCAAATGGCAAACGATCTCTACCGGACTCCAGGCAGGCGGCTGGGATTGAAGGCTCCAGCGCTCAGGGGTTAGATCTGCGCACCAGGTATCGAAAACTGCTGGAGTTGTACGCAGCGTGAAAAGTGTTACTTGAGGGGTATTAAAATCCGGCAGTTGGAGCTCGGATGGGGTAGCTTTCAGCCAATCTAATAGATCAAGCAGGCTGCCCATGCCATGCGCTGGATTACCCTGCACAGCCACTGGTGTCGAATTTACATGGAATGTAGCCAGACCTAGCCGGCGAGCCGGGATAATATCCCTTTCTGGGTCATCCCCAACCATAACGATCGGGCCATCAGGCCAGCCGAGTTGAGCCAGGATTTCGGCATAGTAGGCTGGATTTGGCTTGGCAAAATGGAAATTTTCATACGAGGTGAGAATCTTAAAGGGATAACGCTCTACAGGCAAACCCGCCCAGGCAAGGCGATGTTCGACGGCCCGGCGAGGGAAAAGTGGATTGGTGGCAATGGCGATCTGGTAGCCCTCGGCAAGCACAGAATCGATCACCTGGGCTGCCTCTGGTCTAAATTCAGCGACATTGACCAGGGTCGGAAAAACATTCTCGTAAAAATCGGCCAGGGTGCCGGCAAGGTCTTCCTGGCGGTATCCCAGGGCGGGATAAAATCCAGCGCTGAAGACCTTTTCAAGGGTGCAATCTGGCAGGTTATTTTCTTCCATCAGCCTGGTGGCTGCTAAAAGCTGTGGAACCATCTTGTCGGGAGGAATATAGGGTGAGAGATGCCGGGCAAGGGCTTTGAGATAGGACGGCAAAAAAGTGTCCATGCTATTGCCCAGCAAGGTTTCGTCGATGTCAAACAGCAACGTTTTAGTCAAGATTTTCTCCAGTGAAGACGGCTGGCAGGGGATGGCATTCTCCACAGCCAACTTGAGGCTCGCTCACAGCGCGTTGCGTTTTCTGGCAATAGGCTCGGATTTGAACCTGCTGGCGAATAAATGGAAATGGTCGGATCAGGCTTGGAGTCAGGACCATATTCTTACAGGCATTTGCCTGTAATATTTCAGGCACCGGGCAGGTATCGCAAAGGCTCGCTTTCCAGGTCAGAGGAGGGATAGCATCGGCTAGCAGACGGCATTCTTCATGGACGCGCCCGCGGTAGTAGTCCCCATAAAAATAACGACACTCTTTCCCAGCCGGTGTGAGCATGATGTAAGTCAGTTAACCAAGGCTTAGATTAGACCCGTGTCAGGTATGCCCCGTTACGTGTATCGACACGGATCGTATCGCCAGCGACTACAAAAGCAGGCACCGAAACCTGCAGGCCAGTCTCAGTGATAACTTTCTTGTTAACACCCGTGGCTGTATCGCCGCGCACCGCGACATCAGCTTTTGTAACTTCCAGATCAACCGAAGTGGGTAGCTCGATATCCAGTGGTTTACCATCATAGAAGGTTAATTTAACTTCCAGTCCTTCTTTAAGGTAATCTGTCGCATCGCCTAAGACATCCTTGTTCAGGGCAGGTTGTTCGTAGGTTTCCAGATCCATAAAATGGTAGAATTCGCCATCCGTATAAAGGAATTGCACATTGTGATAATCCAGGCGCACGTCTTCCACGCGGTCGCCTGAGGTGAAGGTCATTTCCAGGTTTGTTCCAGAGCGTAAATTAATCGTCTTCACCTTGATGGTTGCATTTCCCCGCCCAGGCTTATGGTGGTGGTAATCCAATACTTTAAAAAGATTTCCATCCAGAACAAAGGTTACACCTTTGCGGAGATCATTAACGTCGATCATAATTTGCCTCACTAATTAGAATAAAATAGCACGTCCCCAGCAAACAAATCCGTTTCGTTCATTGGGTCATGAAATTGTGGAACGAAGGGGATCGCTTCACAACCTGAAGATTATAGTCCACGCCTGCGGGCGTGGCAAGGGGAAGGTCTGGCATCCCAAGAGGTGCTGGTTTCATTGGTGGCACAGTGTATTGTGGTAAACTTAACTTGAATTCGGGTCCAGTTCGGTGTTGGAGGATCTCATGGTTGAGGTTAGCCGAAAAATCGTTTACATAGAAGATGAGCAGGAGATGATTGACCTGGTCAGGCTGATCCTTGTCCGCAAAGGGTATGAAGTAATCGGCGCCAGCGGTGGCAGAGAAGGGCTTGATCAAATCCGCAAGCTGCTGCCGGATGTTGTTTTATTGGATTTGATGATGCCTGATATGGACGGTTGGGATGTTTACCAGCAGATGAAAGCCGATGAGTCTACCCGTCATATTCCAGTGATTGTGGTTACAGCCAAAGCCCAATCTATCGATAAAGTACTTGGTTTGCATATCGCCAGAGTGGAAGACTATATCTCAAAGCCGTTTAGCCCGCAAGAATTGGTTAATAGTCTGGAGCGAGTATTAGCAAAAGCAGCGTTACATTAGCTGATTGCCTGGTGTTCCAGGGTTTGCTTGGGTAATTTGAAATATTAACATGCGACAGGTCGTTCTCCGAAATTTAACCTCCGAAAATTCGCTAAAGATTAAAGCCCACTACTGCGATACGTTTTCAAGTCGCTTACGTGGGCTTACTTTTCATTCTGCGCTACCACCCTGTGAGGGGATCCTCCTGGTACAGGGGCGCGAGAGTCGCCTCGATTCGTCAATTCATATGTTGGGGGTCTCTTTTGACCTGGCGGTATTTTGGATCAATGCCAGATGGGAAGTTGTCGATATCCAGTTAGCCCGCTCCTGGCGTCCTGCCTACTTTCCCAAAGCACCAGCTAAATATATTCTTGAGCTGGATGCAGCTCATCTAAACCTCTTTAGCGTAGGGGATCGGGTCGAGATTATTGGTGAGCATGAATTATCCTGATCGCCGTTCTCGTTCCATCTTTTCTTTGCCAGCATTGGTCATCATGCTGGCAGCGTTGGTTCTGCCAGGGCGCGGGTTTGCCCAAGATACTCTCCCGGATGGTCCGGTGTATGTGGTTCAGGAAGGGGATACATTATGGTCGGTGGCTGTCCAGTTTGGGATCAGCCTGAATGAGCTGACCACTTATAACCAGATCAACAATCCCGATACAGTAGGTATCGGTACGCGCCTGGTGATCCCCGGCCTGGCAGGTGTCAGCGGAGAGTTGAAAACAGAAGAAGTTGCTTTTGGAGAAGATTTGCTCAGCCTGAGCCGGAAATATCGGGTGTCTGAAATTGACCTGGCGCGGTTAAACCACCTGACCAGCCCGGCAGAGTTATTTGTAGGTCGCAGTTTGATCTTACCGGTTCAAGAGAATGTCGAGCTGCCTGGGGACCGGTCTGGCCTGGCTGAAGGTCAGACAGCCCTGGAGCTGGCTGTGCTGAAAGGTCGCAATCCCTGGGAAATAGCCTTATTGAATGAGCTCCCGGGTCCTATTAAAGCCATACCTGGCGATGTATTGCGTCTACCCGGGACATCCCTGAGTGGACCAGTTGGCCTACCTGGAGAAATCGAGGACCTGCAGCTCACTCCGACTCCTTTAGTGCAGGGCAAAGCTGCAGTATTGCAGCTAAAGGGCAGCCAAGGCCTGGCTGTTGCAGTCTCCCTGCTCGATGATTCATTTGAATTTGTTGGCTCCGAAAACGGGAGTTATTACGCCATCCTGGGCGTGCATGCAATGACAGATCCGGGACTTTACCCTCTGGCAATAAAGGGGACTTTAGCCAATGGGGCAGGTTTTTCATTCTCTCAGTCGATTTATATCCGTTCGGGGGGTTATCCAATGGATCCGGTACTGGTTGTCAGCCCGGAGACAGTGGACCCAGCAGTGACTCGTCCCGAAGATGCCCAATGGACTGCTTTAGCTCAGCCGGTAACCTTACAGAAGCAGTGGCAGGATTTGTTTGTCGCTCCGGTTCCAAAAGAATTCGCAGAATGTTGGCCGTCGCAGTATGGCAACCGGCGCTCATACAATGGCAGCCCTTACAGTTATTTTCATACAGGATTAGATTTTTGCGGCGGAGTTGGGACGGAGATTTATGCTCCTGCCGCCGGGACTGTCGTTTTCGCCGGTCCCTTGACGGTGAGAGGCAATGCCACGATGATCGACCATGGTTGGGGAGTGTACTCGGGATATATGCACCAATCCGAGATTGAAGTTTCGGTGGGGGATCAGGTGGAAGTCGGGCAGCTGATTGGTCTGGTTGGCAATACTGGTCGGGTCACCGGACCACACTTGCATTTTGAGATTTGGGCAGGCGGGGTACAGGTCGATCCCATGGATTGGCTTGAGCAGGTGTTCCCGTAAATTTATTCGGTCTCAGGGTAATTCTCCCCGAATTCACCTTCTTCGCCATCGTCTATATCGAACACACCACGATTAAGGTCGTCCAGCACCATTTGCGCCTGAACAAGATAACCTGAGGGGACTAATATTTCCACTCTCCCAAATTCGCCAATAGTCAACCCATATACCTTTCCAGCACCTTCTTGGGACAATGACACCGGGATGCCCTGGGCTTCGAGTAACCCGCGCATAATCTCGGCATTTAATTCACCATCGACTTCTGTCAGGACTTCCCAGGATTGTTCAGCCATATCATCGCTCCAGCTTCAGTCAGTTTATTCCAGTGGTCGATCGGATTGTACTGATCTTATTATATACAGTTATTCAGGTAAACAGGTAATTATTCCGGCAGTCCATCTGTCGAGTATAATTAGGTCGCCAGGTTTGGCGCAAAGCGATATTTCGGCGCGCCATCTACCCGGTAAGCGAGGCAAATCGAGGAATTAATATGGTCATGGTTTCTACAAAATTAAGTGATGAATATTGGGAGAGTTTTGAAGTTTACAGCGATGATGTCGAATATCTCTACAATACTCTGCTGGAACGAGAAACTCCACTAACCACGGAAGAGCTCATCACAAGCCTGGTGGAAGAACGGATCCGGCGTGAAATGTTGGCTCTTGAGAAGCAGCGCAGCGCAGGTGGTGATCCATATCTTCCCAAAGAGAATTACATGGTCGGTCAGAAACTGGTATTTCCAGCATACAACTGGCAATCAGGCAGTATCGTTGATGTCCGCCCAGGAAAAAATCCAGAGATCGGCACTTTTGATGTCATTCAGGTGCAATTCGAGCATGGTGAGAAGCGCCAGTTCGCGGCTGGTCTGGCAGAACACAGGCTAAACCAACCTAATCAAGCGCAATCGGAGTCCTCGGGCCTGGATACTCTGGCGATCCTGGACACCTACGGTGAAGGGTTGAAGGTAGTCCTTGAAGATGATCTGGGTTCAAATCCGGATTTTGTGCGCATCGCCGGACGATGGTTTCCACGAGCTTTACTGGTGGATGTAAACCTGGGGCATCTGAATCTGGCAGAAGCTGTATTGGATATGTCGGGCGGCGGGCCTATCTCGACATCTGAGCTGATCGAGCAGATTGAGCTAAAAGCGGATGTCAATCCAAAGCTGATCGAATTTTCGCTGGATCTGGCTTTGCAGGAAGACCGACGCTTTGATGAAGTTGGGCCGGCAGGTAAGGTATTGTGGTATTTACAACGTTTAGAGCCGCCAGAAGTGCTGGAACCGCCATTGTATCTGCGTTATCCTGGCATTGAATATGAACGTTCCTTACTCACTGATGGGATGCTCGCCCTCGAAAATTCTTTAGGAGATGAGCTCTCGCCCATCAGCACCATGCAACTGGTACAGCCTGAAGTGCTGGTCAACCTGATTTATCCGCATTGGCGTTCGGGAACATTGCCTCTATCCACTCGCCTGCGCCATCTCTTCCCAACAGCTTATGAAGCGCCGCGCATTCGCTTCATGTTGGTGGATGGCGAAAGCGGGGAAAAATTCCCCGGCTGGGTGGTGCCGGAAAAACGCTATGTGTATGGGCTGCGTGAATGGTACAACAGACAAGGGCTGGTGCCCGGCAGTCAGGTACGGGTACGGCGTGGCGACCAACCCGGGGAAGTGATTATTGATGCCAGCGCCCGCCGCTCCAGCCGGGAATGGGTGCGGACGGTGCTGGTAGGCTCGGATGGCGGATTGGTTTTCGCGATGCTGAAACAGGTGATTAATGCCGTATTTGACGAACGAATGGCAATTGCGGTCCCAGACACCGAAGCCGTCGATCAGGTTTGGACACGCATGCAGAAAGAACGACCACCATTTGAAAAAACGGTGGTTAATATTGTACGCGAGCTGGCCAAGCTGAATCCGCAAAGTCACGTTCATGCCAGCGAATTATATGCTGCGGTGAACGTGATCCGACGCTGCCCGCCGGGACCTATTTTAGGGCTATTGGCTTCACGACCCTGGTTTGTGCATGTAGGCGATTTGCATTACCGGTTTAATGATTCGGAATACACACAGTGACCTTTTCAATCCGCAGGTAAACTGTACGGCAGGAAGAGAACCACACGACACGGAGGCAGCATTTGTGATTGAACCAAGGCGGATTAGTCTTGTAAAACCTACCCTACAAACCCATTTCCATATCGACTTTGATTGGTGGCGACAGGTCGATCGAGACTGGCGTGTTTATCTGCGAAGCTATTTATGCCCGGAGCACCAGGAGGCGTTTGCAGATACCGGTATGGATGAAATGGTAGACTGGATTGACCCGGACACCGCTGAAATTCAGCAGGTTGATGGCATCCAACACATCTTGATCACGCATTGTGCGCGCCAGGAATCTTTCATCTCTGAGCAAACTACCCTGGTTGATTCAGCTTTTCGCCTGTTTCTGGCGAACGGTAACACCCCGATGACCCCGGTCGAGCTCGCGGAGGCTCTCGGAAGGCAGCCGGAGATGATATTGCGGACTCTTACCGGGCCGCGCGTATATAAGGGTTTACGGCCCTGCCTGGATTGAATATTTTCGCCCCCGTAGCTCAATGGACAGAGCAAGTGCCTTCTAAGCACGAGGTTGTGGGTTCGAATCCCGCCGGGGGCGCTGATGAGTTTTATATTACTGAAAATGGTGGCCTGGTTGTGCAGGATTACAGACAGGAGGCGAATCGATGATTGTTATTGCATTGAAATCTGATGATCCTTCCAACCCACGCCAATGGTCGCATGCTCCATACGCATTCGGCGAAAGTGGATCTGGTTTTTGGCGGTTGAATGTGCGTACTCCCTGGCGACCTCCCACGGATGTATATGAAACAGAAGAAGCTTTAATTGTCCGCATGGAAATTGCCGGGATGAGCGAATCTGATTTTGTCATCGAATTGGACGGGCGGATTCTGTCGATTCGCGGTGTGCGCCCAGATGCCAATGAACGCCGTTCCTACCATCAAATGGAAATCCGCTTTGGCGAGTTCAGCGTTGATATCGAACTACCCACAGCTATCTATCCGGATCGCGTTGAAGCAACTTACCAGGAAGGATTTTTACGCCTGGTAATGCCAAAAGCTTTCCCTAAACAAATCCATATCGAAGAATGAGCCATAGATTGGATAGCTAAATGCCTGCATCACGTTGGAACTCAGATTTATCGGAAATGCTTAATTGGCTCAAGGAAGAAGAAGCCTCGATGGAGGAATTTCTTTTACGGCCAATCCTGGCGCGCGTCCATACCGATGAACATGCTGAAGGCGAAGAATCCAGTGAGGGTCAGAGTACCCCCAGCCAGATTCCACCTGTACTGCCCATCTTACCATTACGAGGGCTGGTTGTTTATCCTCAGACTGCAGTGCCATTGACCATCGGGCAGCCGCGTTCGATCCGCCTGGTGGATGATGTTATGGGGAATGACGAACGTTTGATTGGATTGGTGGCTTCAAAAGATCCGGATTTGGAAACTCCCGAGCCTGCTGATCTATATACAATAGGAACCGTAGCGATCGTCCACCGTTTGTTCCGCGCTCCAGATGGTTCTATCCGGCTGGTTGTCCAGGGAACGTCACGTTTTCGGCTGGGGGAGTTTATACAGACAGAGCCGTACCTCAAAGCCAAAATTGAGCTGATTCCAGAAACTGTAGAAGAAGGTCTGGAGCTGGAAGCACTGGCGCGCAATGCCCGCGACCAATTTGAGCATATCGCAGACATGATCCCTTCGATTCCGCGCGAGCTTGTATCCTCAGTGCTAGCTTTGGAAGATCCGCTTGAGACTGTTTATACCATTGCAAATTTTCAGCGCATGGACCTGAGCGACGCCCAGGAATTGCTGGAAATCGATTCGGCTTCGGAGAAATTACATCGTCTGGTAAGTATCCTGGCGCACGAAGCAGAAGTCCTTGAAATAGGGCAGAAAATACAGAACGAAGCTCGTTCAGAGATCGAAAAAGTCCAAAGGGATTATTTCCTGCGCGAGCAGCTAAAAGCCATTCAGCGTGAGCTGGGCGAGGCGGATGAGCAGGCTGTCGAGGTCGAAGAGTTTCGGAAAAAGATCGAATCTGCCCAGATGTCCGAGGAAGCTGAAAAACAGGCGCGCCGTGAGCTGGAACGTTTATCCAGCCTGCCAACCGCAGCCGCTGAATACGGGGTTATCCGCACCTATCTGGACTGGCTTACCTCCTTGCCCTGGACTCCAACCTCGAGCGATAACCTGGATATCGGTCATGCCCGCGAAGTGCTGGACCAGGATCATTATGGACTCGAAGATGTCAAAGAACGCATCCTTGAATACCTGGCGGTCCGTAAGCTGAGATTAGAGCGCGGAGATGATCTGGCTCAGCAGCCGGTAGATGAAATCCACCGCCTGCGAGAAGGGGTGATCCTGTGTTTTGTAGGCCCACCTGGGGTTGGCAAAACCTCCTTGGGGCGCTCGATTGCCCGTGCCATGGGACGGAAATTTGTCCGGATATCTCTGGGTGGTATGCGCGATGAGGCGGAAGTGCGCGGCCATCGCCGGACGTATATCGGGGCGATGCCGGGACGCATCTTACAGTCATTACGCCGGGTAGAGAGCAGCAATCCAGTCTTTATGCTGGATGAGGTAGATAAATTGGGCTATGATTTTCACGGAGATCCAGCTTCTGCCCTCTTAGAAGTGCTGGATCCAGAGCAGAATGCTGAGTTCAGGGATCATTACCTGGAAGTTGCTTATGATCTCTCCCAGGTATTCTTTATTACGACAGCCAACCTGCTCGAGCCGGTTCCCGGCCCGCTGCGCGACCGGATGGAGATTATCTCTCTGGCAGGCTACACCGATAACGAAAAAATCGCTATCGCCAAGGGATATTTGATCCCACGCCAGCTGAAGGAAAATGGCTTACGCGGGACTGAAATTAAATTTACCGACGAAAGTCTGCACAGGATCATCCGGTCGTACACCCGCGAAGCTGGTGTACGCAGTCTGGAGCGCGAGATCGGCTCGGTATGCCGCAAACTGGTGACCCGGATTGCCGAAGGAAAGACCCAGGATATTGTTATAACGGAAGACAATCTCCCCGAATTTCTGGGTAAGCCTAAGTACTTTGCACTTGAAGAGATCGCTGAGCGGACTTCCCTTCCGGGGGTTGCCACCGGTCTGGCATGGACTCCGGTGGGGGGCGAGGTGTTATTCATTGAAGCCACACGCATGCCTGGAAACAAGGGTTTCCAGGTAACCGGATCGATTGGAAACGTGATGGAAGAATCTGCCCGTGCCGCCCTTTCGTTCGTGCGTTCACGGGCTGCACATCTTGACTTGCCAGAAAATTTCTTTGATAACACAGATATCCATTTGCATGTGCCGGCAGGCTCTCAACCGAAAGATGGACCTTCGGCGGGTGTGGCGATGGCAGTTGCCCTGGTCTCACTGATCTCCGGACGACCTGTACGCGCGGATGTGGCTATGACCGGGGAGATAACATTGCGGGGTCAGGTGCTGCCGGTTGGTGGGATCAAAGAGAAAGTAATGGCTGCTCACCGCTTTGGATTGAAAACGGTTTATTTGCCATTACGCAACGAAGCTGACCTGGATGATCTGCCTGAAGATGTACGCAAAGATGTAAAATTTATTTTTGCCAGGAAGATTGAAGATGTGTTGGAAACAGCCCTCGAACCCGTCAGTGTTTCTAATACGCAAGAGCCCTCTGGTCCGGTTTTGGTAAATTAAGATGGGTAGCCAGACAAAAATAATGGTGATTGAAGATGATGCTTTAATGAGCTCCCTTTTAGAGATACTCTTGGGGTTGGAAGGATATTCTGTAGTGAAAATTGGTAAGGAAGAAAGTTTAGATGATGTTATGACAGCATTGCGGCTAGAGAATCCGGCACTGGTGTTGATGGATGTTCATATGCAAAAGTGGGATGGATTTGAGTTATTGAGTCGACTGAGACTTCACGATGAGTTTAATTTTATTCGTGTGTTGATGTCGTCAGGTGCAGATTATGACCAGCGCAGTCGGGAGTCCGGCGCAGATGGATTTATCATGAAACCCTACATGCCAGAGGAATTAGTGGGGAAAATCAATGAAATTCTGGGAGCCTGATATGGCCAAAAAACGCGGACATTCGCCAATGCAATGGTACACGGTGGATTTGCATATCCATACGCCAGCTTCGAGTGATTTCCAGCAGCCGGAAGTGACGTATCTCGATATCCTGTATCGGGCTGAAGCGCGGGGCTTAAATGCGATTGCGTTGACGGATCACAATACTGTTGCCGGTTATCGAAAAATTCGCGATGATGTCCAACAATTGGAGCTGCTTGAGAAGCTGGACCGCATGCTGCCAGAGGAACGGCACAAGCTAAATGAGTATCGGCGGCTGATGGGAAAAATCGTGGTCTTCCCAGGATTTGAATTCACAGCCACCTTTGGCTTTCACATTCTGGGTATATTCCCGCCAGAGAAGCCCTTGCGGGAGATAGAACATTTGCTCCTTGATCTGAATATTCCACCTGATCAGCTGGATTATGGCTCTGCCACAGTAGGGGCTACAACCGATGTCCTGAGCGCATATCAGATTATCCATGAAGCAGGTGGGCTGGTAATAGCAGCGCATGCCAACTCAAGTAATGGTGTGGCGATGCGTGGTTTTTCGTTTGGCGGGCAAACGAAAATTGCCTACACCCAGGACGTCCATTTAAATGCCCTGGAAGTTACGGATTTGGAGCATAAAACTCCTCGGGCAACTGCAGCTTTCTTCAATGGCACGAAACCTGAATATCCCCGCCGGATGCATTGTATTCAAGGCTCAGACTGCCACCGCTTGAATACAGACCTGATCCGGAAGAAAAACCTGGGGATTGGCGACCGGGCAACTGATGTGCTCTTGCCCGATTTAAGCTTCGAATCCCTGGTTGAATTGTTCAACAGCAATGATTTTGCACGTTCGCGCCCCCACCGGGCAAAAGCTGAACCGGCTTATGATTTTATTCATTCGGCTCGTGAAGAAGGTTCGAACATTATCCAGGAATTTCACGAAAGCATGACCGTGAGAGGAGGAAAACGGTACGCCATCATCGCTGATGTATGCGCGCTGGCCAATACCAATGGCGGCACGATCTATATCG
>JAJZSS010000399.1 GCA_021849525.1 Chloroflexota bacterium | reverse complement strand
CAGCCCATATATTCGATAGGCGGCGCCATGATTTTTTAGCTCTCCAGCCGCCGTAGGGGAGATCTGCCCTTTTTTGACTTCCCCCCTTTTTTTCGAGAGGATGAAGACAAACCCGTAGTTTATCGCCAGCTCAATCATTTCGGTGAAAAAGCGCGAATACCCGGCTTCTTTCACCGGCTGAAGGCCGGCCCGGACTACGGCTTCGCCCAGCTCGGCGAGCGTGTACCCGGCGCGGGTATGCCCGTAGACCTCCGGCGTCATCTCGAGCCGCTGTTTGATTCGGTTGGCAAGCAGCTTTGGATCCCCATTTGGTACGGTTACGATCAAACGCCCTTCAGGAAGCAGAATGCGCCGAATTTCATTTAAGATTGGCTGGTCTTCCTCCAGGTGCTCAAGGACGTCAATTAACACAACGCAGTCAAAAGAATTCCCCTCGAAGGGTAGATGGTCTGCGGGCAAGAGAAGGACTGGTTCGTCAAGTAGATCAGCGATCTGCTCGATATTCTCCTCGCTCACCTCGCCCCAGGTCCAGCGCCCTGTCCGCTCTCGGAAATGCCAGTTGATCGCCCCGTTATTATCCCCGCAGGTAATCAACAAGCACTGCTGGTTGGTCACATCGCCCAGCAATTCCAGTAAGGTTTTTACCTTGAGCTGTTTTTTAATCGAGTGTTGAAAGACCTGGAGCTGCCAGGGGATCTTCGTCTGGGTTTTGGAGTGAGGCATTTAGCTCACTCCAATTGGCGCCAGGCTCTGCGCTTCGGTCATCCCATGGATTGCCCGGAATGCCGCCCAGGTTTCGGAAATTGCCTGATTTTTCGCCGCCAGATCCCAGCCCAACTCTTCAGCCATAATCTGCGCACAGGCGGTCAGGCTGGTTACATCCAGCTTTCCTGTGCTGGCCAGCTCGGTTCGCCGGAAGACGATATCGGTTAATTTGACGGCCATTTCCTCTCGGATAGCATGCACAACCTCAGCCCTGAGAATTGGCGCTCTGCCGGAGATGCGCTTCCCGAGGACTGGATCAAGCCTGATATACGTGAGAATATCCGGATGACTAGACCCGTAGGCATGCGCCAGATATTCCACAAGGTCGGCATCCATGCCCGCCAGGGTATTCTTTAGTTCGCTTTGGAACTGCTGAAAATCTGCAATCTGCCCGCCATAAACCGGTGCTGCCTGGGTTTTACACACTGCATTTTTATGGCCAAGCTTTTTCAATACCAGATCAACCGCCTCCTGAGCGGTCTTTCGGGCTGTCGTGTATTTCACTCCAACAATACTGACCAACCCGGCAAGCTGTACATCTTTCTGGTGGTCATGAATTTGGCTCTCGCGCAGGAGTCTCACCGGTCCGGTAGAGTTATTTTGAGCGACCATCGGTAAAAAGCCATGATGAACATAGCAGACATCTTCACGCTCCAGCTCAGCACCGGGATAAGCCAGGTTGATCTCTGCCAGGAATTTTTGGATGGTTTCTTCAGAAACCTCGAAATCGTCGGGCTTGCCTGGATATGGCTCGTGAATGGTTCCGATAATCGAGCATCCCCGCCAGGGCGTCATAAATATCATGCGGGATTTTTCGGTACCGCCATGGAGTGAATCGCTGGTCTGACTCAAAAAGCCTACCGCAGGTCCAGCAAGTATCTGGCGGGTAACCAGGTTGATTGCTGTCGATCGCTCGACTCGCTTGTTCGAAGTCGCACCAGCCAGGGCGAGTATTTCATCCATCCAGGCGCCGGTGCAGTTGATCACGCAGCGCGCTTGAATTTCCAGTTCCTGGCCTGATAGCTGGTCGAGCGCTTGAATACCGTAAACCGTTTGATTCCGGATGAGGAACCTGGTAGCCTTCACATAATTTGCTGCCACAGCTCCGGCTTGTGCAGCAGAAAGAACGATAGACAGCAGCAAACGTTCGCTGTTGAATATTTGCGCATCATACCACAGCGCCCCGCCAGTGATCCCATCTGGACGGATTCCCGGAAGCCGGTCGATACAGGATTTTCGGGTTAATATCTGTCCTTTTGGCAGATGCTTCTGGGGGTCTGCCAGCCGGTTGCGATCAAAACTGATCAAATCATTGATCAACAGTCCAGCAGTATACGCGCTTTTACTTCTGGTCAGACGGTGATAGGTTGGTGTAAGGCATGCCAGGGGATGGACCAGTTGCGGCGCAATGCGCATCCAGTTCATCCGCTCAACGCTCATCTTCCGCATTAACCAGGGATTGCCATCCTGGAGATAACGTAATCCGCCGTGAATAATCTTTAGACTGTTCGCAGATGTCGCCTGCCCAAAATCACCCTGATCGATCAACCCGACCGTTAAACCACGCAGTGCGGCATCCCAGGCAACACAGGCGCCATAGATGCCGCCGCCGATAACCAGCAGGTCAAATTTTTCGTTCTCAAGCTGCTGGAGGTCTCGGTGCATTATTTTTTTACAAAAGCTACCAGGTGCCAGCCAGATTTACGCACCCAGGACCGGGGAAGGAAATTAAACAACCCAACAAAGATCTTGTTGTAAAGAGCAGCTTTGATCCCGTGTTGTAAGCGGGTTTTAACCGGGAAACGTTCGGGAATGATCTCTACCCGTGGGAACGGCACGAGGAGTTCTTTAAACTCCTCGACCGAGAACAAGTGAAATGCTGGCGCATCTTCATTTTCAAATTTTACTTTCATCAATTTTGCCAGGAGATTCATCCAGGAATAGCGGTTATAAACCATTAAAATTCCTTCTCCTCCCACTCTCATTACTCGGTGAATCTCCTGAATCATGTGGTGCGGGTTGCTAGTGTATTGGATTACGCCAAACGCGTAAACCAGATCAAAAAGATCGTCAGGGAAGCCCAGTCGCTCCCCGTCCATAACACTAAAGTTGCCAGTCAGATTTTCTGTGAAAAAATAGCTCCTGGTCAGCTCAATCGACGCTGGAGCCAGATCTACACTGCTTACGTGGGAGCCTCCTCGGGTGAAGCGCGCCAGGTCAAGCCCGGTTCCACAACCGATCTCAAGTATGCGCTTGGACCGGTAACCAGCGAAATTGACTAATTCAGGTAAATACGCCAGCTTCTCATAGCGATAAGCTTCCAGATCTTTGAAGAACCCTGGCGTGCCGGCAGGCCTGGAGGTTATGCTCGCATCAT
>JAJZSS010000398.1 GCA_021849525.1 Chloroflexota bacterium | reverse complement strand
GAGGGAGCGCTCGGTGCGACCGAAGCAATCCATATGCTGGCATAATTTTGAACCATTCCAGCGCCAGATTGCTTCGCTCCGCTCGCAAAGACAACCCAATACTGTCATTGCGAGGGAGCGCTCGGTGCGACCGAAGCAATCCATATGCTGGCATAATTTTGAACCATTCCAGCGCCAGATTGCTTCGCTCCGCTCGCAATGACAAAATTTCAATCTTCTTACAGCGCCTTTACACCCATCTTCTCCAGAATGGCCTTCTGGAAGCGCTCGCGCACACCCTCGAACGGGATGCGCTGCATGATGGGGTCGAAAAAGCCTTCTACCACCAGGCGCTCGGCGTCTGCATACGGCAGGCCGCGGCTGCGCAGGTAGAAGACCAGCTCTGGGTCGATCTTGCCCACCGTCGCCCCGTGCGTGCAGCGCACATCATCCGCCAGGATCTCCAGACCAGGGATCGAGTCGGCGTGCGCCTGCGGGCTGAGGGTTAGGTTGCGGTTAGCCTGGTATCCGTCTGTCTTCTGGGCTTCCGGCGCCACGTAGATCATCCCCTGCCATACCGAGCGGCTCTTATCCTTCAGCGCCCCCTTGAACAGCAGGTCGCTGGTGGTGTGCGGCGCCAGGTGGCTTTGCTGGGTATCGTGGTCCAAGTGCTGGACGCCATCGGTGAAATAGAAGCCGGACATCCGCCCCACGGCGCCTTCGCCGGCCAGGTCGAGCTCGGAGAAATTCTTGGTCAGGTGGCTGCCGATGGAGCCAAAGATCCAGTCCAGGTTGCCGTCTCTGCCCACCCGTGCCCGCTCGTGGGTGAAATTCCAGATATGCTCACCCCAGGACTGCAGCTCTACAAAGCGCAGATTGGCGCCCTGCCCCACCTGGATCTCCACGATCCCGGCGTGCAGGCTTTGCCCGGTTGCCTCGGTGTGCGAGGCGCTCTCATGGACGTAGGTCAGCGAGGCGCCATCATCTACAAATACCAGGATATGCGATAGATAGGCCAGTCCAGCCCCGGGACCCCACAGCAGGCTCTGCAGCGGCTGCTCCACAATCACATTGCGGGGCACATAGACCACAGCCCCGGTCCAGGCGCCGGCTCCAGTCAGGGCGGCAAATTTGCCTTCGCCGCTGCGCACGGTCTGACCCTGCAGGCGCGCCACCAGCTCGGGGTGCTGGCGCTCGGCGGTACGCAGGTCGGTGAAGACCACGCCTTTTGCCGCCAGCTCGGGGTCGAGCCAGGCTTCGGCGCCGTTAGGTCCGAGCGCGATCCGCCCACCGTGGGTGCCGCCGGCCAGTGATACCAGCAGGTCTTTTGGCGCCGGCTCCAGCCCGGCAGTATTCTGGGCGTCGGGCATGCGGAAGCTCCCCGCCGGCATACCTTTCAGGTCGGTCCGCCGCCAGGGTTCGTCTTTGATGGTGGGCATGGACAGCCCGGAATAAGCCTCCCAGGCCTGGTCGCGGTAGCTGCGCAGCATCGCCGGCAGCGTCCCGTTCCCACTCAGGTGGCTGAACATTTCTTGGGTGAACTTAAATTCGTTCTCGGCCGGCTCTCCCCGGCGCGTGCGGGTTACAACAGTTCGGTTCGCCATAGCTTCTTTAAGTGTTCCTGAATTCGATGTTAAGAATTACACGCCAGGCGTGTGATTATCCGATTGAGCCTTCCATCTGGAGCTGGATCAGGCGGTTCATTTCGATGGCATATTCCATCGGCAGCTCTTTCACCAGCGGCTCGATAAAGCCCGAAACCACCATGGTGGTGGCTTCTTCTTGGCTCAGGCCGCGGCTCATCAAATAGAAGAGCTGCTCCTCGCCCACCTTCGAGACCGAAGCCTCGTGCCCGATGGTCACGTCGTCTTCATCGATCTCAATATACGGGTAAGTGTCCGAGCGGGAGGTCTTGTCCAGCAGCAGGGCGTCGCAGACCGCGTTCGAGCGCGAGCCGTGGGCGCCTTTATGCACCTTCACCAGGCCGCGATAGCTCGCCCGCCCGGTGCCCTTGCTGATCGACTTGGACGTGATTTTGCTGGTGGTGTAGGGCGCCACGTGGATCACCTTTCCGCCGGTGTCCTGGTGCTGCCCGCTGGCCGCGAAAGCCAGCGAAAGGATCTCGCCGTGTGCTCGCTCGCCGACCAGGTAGCAGGACGGGTATTTCATCGTCTGCTTGGAGCCCAGGTTGGCGTCCACCCATTCCATCGTCCCGCCTTCGTTGACGATCGAGCGCTGGGTCACCAGGTTATACATATTGGTCGACCAGTTCTGGATGGTGGTGTAGCGGAAGCGGGCGTTCTTCTTGACGATGATCTCGATCACACCGCTGTGGAATGAATCGGTGGTGTACATGGGAGCCGTACAGCCTTCCACGTAATGCGCCTGCGCCCCTTCATCAATGATAATCAGAGTGCGCTCAAACTGCCCGGCGTCAGCGGTGTTCATCCGGAAGTAGGCCTGCATCGGCAGGTCCACCTTCACCCCCGGCGGCACGTAGACGAACGAGCCGCCCGACCAGACCGCGCTGTTCAGGGCTGCAAATTTATTATCTTCAATCGGGATTACGGTGCTGAAATACTCCCGGAACAGGTCTTCGTGCTCGCGCAGGCCGTTCTCGATGCTCTTGAAGATCACGCCCTTCGAGGACAGGTGTTCCTGGATGCTGTGGTACACCATCTCCGACTCATACTGGGCGCCAACCCCGGCCAGGAACTTGCGCTCGGCCTCAGGGATGCCCAGGCGGTCGAAGGTTTTTTTGATCGTATCCGGCACATCATCCCATGAACCGCTTTCTTTATTGGTCGGCTTGGTGTAAAAATAAATCTCGTCGAAGTTCAGACCGCTCAGGTCGCCGCCCCAGGTGGGCATCGGGCGCAGATTAAAATGCGCCAGTGCCTTCAGGCGGAAATTGAGCATCCACTCAGGCTCGCCCTTCTTGGCCGAGATTTGCCTGACAATGTCTTCATTCAGACCCTTCTTCGTCTGAAAAACGGAAACGTCCGGGTCGCGAAAACCGTACTTATAATCGCCCAGACCTTGCAGCAGGGTTGCGTCAGAGCTCATGGTTCGTCTCCAATCTACCGTCTAATATTCGTTACCGTTAAGCTGCCAGCGCGTCGTTCTTTTCACGCAGCCAGTCGTAGCCGTGCTCTTCCAGGTGCAGGGCCA
>JAJZSS010000397.1 GCA_021849525.1 Chloroflexota bacterium | reverse complement strand
CCTTGCGAGGAGGAATGGGGATCGATCCCCTTTGGTTGTATTATTCGATGGCGAAGACCATGGTCACATCAACGGTGAAGGAAAGCTCGCCTGTCTGGACCGGTACGCTGGCAGCAGCTTCACGAGCAACTGCACCGCCCATGCCGTAAATCGGGCCGGGGTATCCGCCACTGGAGGTGGTGACCGCCTGCACTTCGCCCAGGCTTACGCCAGCAGCTTCGGCCAATTCCTCGGCTACCTGCCGGGCATTATCTACGGCCGCCTTGCGGGCTGCACCCAGCTGCTGCTCTTTGTTTGCCACATCGAACTGGATCCCGTAGATCGAATTGGCGCCAGCCTGGACAGCCTCATCCAGGATATCGCCGATAGCATCCAGCTCGCGCACCGTCACATACAGGCTGTTCTCCACCACGTAGGTGATCTCGCCGGTGGGGCGACCTTGCGGGTCGTACTGCTGCTGCGGATAGATGCTGAAGTTGCTGGTGCGGATATCTCTCGCCTCAATCCCGCTGGCGCGTAACGCCTGAACGAGTTCGTCAGCCGCTTCGTTGTTGCTGGCCAGCACTTCCGCAGCCGCCGAGCCATCTGTGCGGACGCCGATGGTGATATATGCAATATCCGGAGTCAGGAAAACCTGACCACTGCCATTGGCTGTAATCGTCCGCAGGGGAGCCTGCGGTGCTGGAGTTGTATCCTGGGCTTTCACAATCGAGGGACCACCCCAGGCGATCGCGATGGCTGAGATCAACAAAAAACCAACTATGAGAGGGATGCGGTTACGCATGATATTTTTCTCCTTATGAATAGTGTAATCAACGTACTGGGAAGTAGACGCTCGCCTTTCGAAAATAGTTCCCAGGCAGTGGGGGGTTTCATATACAATTCTTATGCCCCTCCAGCCCAGCATTGATAGGCGCGATGTTATAATCACAACATCGGCCCTGAACCGGCAGAAAAGGAACCAATTATGATGCGATTTGATCGATTTACCGAGCGAGCCCAAGAAGCCGCTCAACGAGCTGCTGAGATCATCCAGCGTTATGGGCACAACCAGATTGATACCGAGCATATCTTGCTGGCGCTGATCGAACAGCCGGGGGGTGTTGTCCCCCAAATCTTAGACGTTTTAAAAATAGATGCTGCGGTGCTAACTGAGCGCCTGGATTATATTTTACGCACCAGTCCCAAGGCCAATATCTTTGGCGGTGGTGGGGGTGGACAAATTTTCATTACCCCACGCGTCAAGCGAATTATCGACCTGGCGAACGAAGAAGCCAACCGTTTGAAAGATGAATATATCTCAACGGAGCATATCTTCCTGGCAATCCTCAGCGAGCGCAGCACCCCGGCTGCCCGCCTTCTGGAAGGCGCCGGCGTGACCCGCGAGCGGGTTTACGAAGCCGTCCAGCAAATCCGCGGTGGGCAGCGTGTGACCGACCCGCAGGCCGAAACCCGCTACCGAACCCTGGAAAAATACTCCCGCGATCTGACTCAGCTGGCCCGGGCTGGCAAGCTCGACCCGGTCATTGGACGCGATTCCGAGATCCTGCGCGTTATCCAGATCTTATCCCGGCGCACCAAGAACAACCCGGTGTTGATCGGCGAAGCTGGGGTCGGCAAGACAGCCATTGTGGAAGGCCTGGCCCAAAAAATCGCCAGCAATGATGTGCCGGAGATCTTAACCGGAAAACGTGTGATGTCGCTCGACTTGAGTGCCATGATTGCGGGCTCTCGCTTTCGCGGAGAGTTCGAAGAACGGCTAAAAGCTTCTCTTGAAGAAGTCCAGCGTGCGGAAGGGGAGATTATCCTCTTCATCGATGAGCTGCACACCGTTGTCGGTGCAGGGGCAGCTCAAGGAGCGATGGATGCTTCGAATATGCTCAAGCCGGCTCTATCACGGGGTGAGCTGCAGTGTGTCGGCGCCACGACCCTGGACGAGTATCACAAATACATCGAGAAAGATGCCGCCCTCGAGCGGCGTTTTGCCCCGGTGTATGTCGAAGAACCCAGCGTGGATGATACCATTCGTATGCTGCAAGGCCTGCGCGACCGCTATGAAGCTCACCACAAGGTGCGCTTCTCGGACCAGGCGCTGGTTGACGCAGCCCGCCTGTCATCTCGCTATGTAACCGAGCGGCGCTTGCCCGATAAAGCCATCGATTTGATCGATGAAGCTGCCGCCAAGCTGCGGGTGGCACTGTACTCGCTGCCTGAAAATCTCAAGTCGATGAAGACCGAGATTGACCGCATGGCAGCCGAAGAAGAGCAAGCCGGCCTGGAGCGAGATTACGAGCGTGCCGCCCAGAAGAAAGCCGAGCGCCTGCGTTTGGAAAGCGAATTCAAAGAGCAGCGCGATCGCTGGGAGTCCGAACACCAGCTGGATGAAGTGGTAGACACGCGCGATATCGCCGAGGTCGTCGCCCAGTGGACAGGGATCCCGGTCAGCCAGATGATGGAGACTGAATCCCAGAAGCTGCTGCAGATGGAAGACCGCTTACACGAACATATCATCGGGCAAGATGAAGCCATTGGAGCCATCTCTGATGCCATTCGCCGCTCGCGCTCCGGGCTCAAAGACCCACGCCGCCCAATTGGCTCTTTCATCTTCATCGGTCCCTCCGGGGTCGGTAAGACCGAGCTGGCCAAGGCGCTGGCAGAATTCCTGTTCGACGACGCCGAAGCCCTGGTGCGGATCGACATGAGCGAATACCGCGAGCAGCATACTGTATCTCGCCTGTTTGGAGCGCCGCCCGGCTATGTCGGTTACGAAGAAGGCGGCCAGCTCACCGAGGCAGTCCGCCGCCGCCCCTACCGGGTGGTGCTGTTCGATGAGATCGAAAAAGCTCACCCCGAAGTATGGAATGCGCTGCTGCAAATCCTGGACGATGGTCGCCTGACGGATGGGCAGGGACGGGTGGTCGACTTCCGCAATACCGTCCTGATCATGACCAGCAATCTGGGTACAGAATATGTGCGCAAATCCGGCAGCCTGGGCTTCCTGTCGCGGACTGGCACCACCGAAGAACAGCAGGATCACGAGAAGATCGAGAAGGCGCTGAAGGGCGCTTTCCGTCCCGAATTCCTGAACCGCATCGACGAGATCATCACCTTCTCGCCGCTCACCCGGGAGCAGGTGGCTTTGATTGTAGACTT
>JAJZSS010000396.1 GCA_021849525.1 Chloroflexota bacterium | reverse complement strand
ATCAGCCTGGCAATCTCACCGGGCTGGTTCAGCGAGCTAACCACAGCCGGGCAGGGCTGGATCGCGATTGGCCTGGTAATTTTTGCCCAATGGGACCCCATCCGGGCGGCAGTTGGCTCGTATGCTTTTGGCGCCCTTCGCCGCCTGATCCTGGATATCCAGGGGCCAACCCTGTTATTCGGACTGGCCAATCCCTTCTACTACAATCCCTACTGGGGATTCTTCCTGCAAATGCTGCCCTACGCATTCACCGTGATCGTACTGGTGATCGGCTCGCGCGAAGCCATGCGTAAACGTTTAGGCGCCCCAGCTGCGTTGGGCGTGCCCTATATTCGAGGCGAACGAGGCTTATAAACCGAATGGTAAACCGAATGGTAAACTCAATGGAAAAATTTGTTGGCTACCAATGCTCAGTCTGTGGAGAACAGTACGGCCCTCACGAGGTGACTTATACCTGCCCCAGGGATGGTGGGAACCTGGACGTCATTCTGGATTACGAGAATATTCGCAAATTCGTCCAGCCTGAATTGATTTTCCGCCAGGACGAGCCATCTTTGTGGCGATACCTGCCGCTCCTGCCAGTCCAGGATCCAGGTGGGCATGGCACTCCGCTGCATGCCGCAGGTTGGACCCCTGTTTATCGCCCTCCCCGCCTGGCTGCCGGGCTGGGGGTGGATAAGCTGTGGATTAAAGATGAAAGCCGCAATCCAACCGCCTCATTCAAGGATCGCGCCAGCGCCGTTGTCGTTGGGCGCGCCCGCGAGATTCAGGCTGAGGTGGTTGTTACCGCCTCCACCGGGAATGCTGGCGCGGCTCTGGCGGGGATGTCGGCAGCAATCGGTCAAAAAGCGATCATCTTCGCCCCCAAAACTGCACCCCCGGCGAAGATCGCCCAGCTGATTGTATTTGGCGCCCAGGTGATCCTGGTTGATGGCACCTACGACGATGCCTTCGACCTCACCATCCAGGCTGCCCAGGAGTTTGGCTGGTACTGCCGCAACACCGGCTACAATCCGTTCACAGCCGAAGGCAAGAAGACGGCAGCTTATGAGATCTGGGAATGGTTGAGCATCGACCAGATTCCGCACAGCACAGTGAAACCCCTGACCATCTTTGTATCCGTCGGCGACGGCAATATCATTTCAGGAATTCACAAGGGCTTTAAAGACCTGCTTGCCCTGGGCTGGCTGGAAACAGCCCCCCGCCTGATCGGCGTCCAGGCTGAAGGCTCAGCTGCCATAGCCAATGCCTTCAAAGCAGGCAGCGAAGTGATCATCCCGGTCCAGGCGACCACTCTGGCAGATTCCATCTCGGTGGATCTACCCCGGGACGGTCTGCGGGCGGTGCGCGCCGCTACCCAGACGGGTGGGGCGTATATTACTGTCAGCGACCCGGAAATCCTGGCTGCGATTGCTGCCCTCGGACCCTGCGGGATCTTTGCCGAGCCAGCCGGAGCAACCGCGTATGCTGGACTGGTCAAAGCCCTGCAGGTCGGGCTGGTCGGACCAGACGATTCGATCCTGGTGTTGAACACCGGTAGTGGACTCAAAGATGTCAAAGCAGCCATGCAGGCTACCTCACAGGCGCCGGTAATCGAGCCTTCCCTGGACGCCGTGAAAAACCTGTTGAAATAGGAGCCTATGAACGAACCTGTAATTTCCATTATTGCCCCCATCTTCAATGAACGCGAGAATCTGCCTGAGCTTTACCTGCGCGTCAAAGAGGTCATGGAAAAGAACGGTGAGGAGTGGGAGCTGCTCCTGATCGATGATGGCTGCACCGATGGCTCGACCCAGATCATCCACGACCTGGGTGCCCAGGATGAGCGCGTCCGCCCGATTATTTTCGCCCGTAATTTTGGCCACCAGATCGCCGTCTCAGCCGGTTTGGATTACAGCCGCGGCCAGGCCGTTGTGATTATCGATTCGGACTTGCAGGACCCTCCCGAGGTCATCCTGGACCTGATTGCCAAGTGGCGAGAAGGGTTTGAGGTGGTCTACGCAGTGCGCGCCGAGCGCGAAGGTGAAAGCTGGTTCAAACTGTTCACTGCTTCCCTGTTCTATCGCCTCATCTTCCGGATCACCGATATTGAGATTCCTCTGGATACCGGTGACTTTCGCCTCATCGATCGCCAGGTGGTGAATGTTCTCAAACAGATGCGTGAGCGCCACCGCTTTTTACGGGGGATGTCCTCCTGGGTAGGCTTCAAGCAGGTGGGGGTGCCCTACCGCCGGGCGGCCCGGCATGCGGGCGAAACCAAGTACCCGTTTAGAAAGATGCTCCGCCTGGCAATCAACGCCGTTACCAGTTTTTCGTATTTCCCGCTGCAGCTTGCCACTTATATGGGGTTCATCTCCGCCGGGATCAGCACCCTGGCAATCCCGGTGGTCATTATCACCCGGCTGACCGGATCGCAGGCATTCTTCGGACAGGCCACGACCCTGATAGCTGTGCTCTTTTTGGGCGGGGTACAATTAATTTCCCTGGGCATCCTGGGTGAGTATATCGGGCGTTTATACGATGAAGCCAAAGGCCGGCCTTTGTACATTGTGCGCCAGGAGAAGAGTTCGCCCGCCCAGAATCAGCCATCTTCCCCGCCAGAAGAGGTCCGTTAACGATAGAAACCGCCATGTTAATTCCACCTTCAGCGCTCGTTCTGGTTGCGGTGATCAACCAGCCCCGGGATATGGAGATCGCCCGCTTATTGGGCTGGTATCGCATCCCCCTGGGGCGCGCTCCGAAAGTGGTCGCCGTTGACTATCTCGCCTTTTATCAGACAGCTGCGTTTGGGGAAGAAAAATGGCGCATCCAGACGATTGCCCCACTGCTGGGCCACGAGCTAACAACCCGGGCTGAATTGTTGCGCGACGAAGCCGATCACCCACGTGCCCAGGCGACTTATTACAAGCTCCAGCTTGGGCCGCTTCAGACGCTTCCTCGCCCGATTGTAGCGAAAAGCTGGCGACGGATCACATTCCTTTACACGACCGGGGAGTATTTGCTGAATGCTGAAACCATCAACGACCTGGTGGTTGGAGCAGAAGAACGCCAGAGCCTGTGGATGGCCTTGCGCGAGCGCGCCAGCCAGGCACAGCGCTACGGCAAGAACGATCCGGCTGAGATTCCCCCGCTGGAGGTAGATCCAGCTTTCCTGGCT
>JAJZSS010000395.1 GCA_021849525.1 Chloroflexota bacterium | reverse complement strand
AGCGCGATGTTCAAACGCACCGGAACTCCACCCGCCAGGGGCAAGCTGTAGAGATCATGCACGGACTGGATCTCTTTATCGGCTTTATAAACCACCCGCTCGCTGTCCACGGTAATCTGAAAGGTGAATATACTCCCGCCAGCACCGTCGAAATCCTCGCTTAGTTTGACCGGCACTCCACCCAGGATGGAGACACGGTATAAATTTGTGAAATGCCCATCCGGATCGGCGGTATAGACGACTGTCAGGTTATCGGGCGAGATCTCAAATTTTTGCACATGCGCCGCCAGCTGGCGGCGCCCAGTGCCGTTGATGTAAATACTGTAAAGCTCATAACCCATGACCACTGCTTCATCTGCCTTGTAAACCACGCCCAGGCTGTTGGGCGTGATCCTGAATTCAGTTACATTTGAAAAAGGCGCCAGGGCGTTATTCAGTTGAAAATGCTCACCACCCCTGACCCACGTGCTCCACAGCTCGTAGACATGGTCAGTTACTTGATCTGCCACATAGACCACGCCCTGCCCGTTGGGGGTCAGGGAGAAGTCACTCACATCGCCCTCAGCGACTAAATCTTCATTCAAGCGCAGGATCTCCCCACCCGCAATGGGTACGCTGAAAAGCTCGATCTGGTTGGTTCCTTCCATATCCGCCAGGTACACCACAACCTGGCTGTCGGCAGTAATCTCAAATTGGCCGATCCTTTGCAGTTCGTACTCGTCCGGGCTCAAGGACACGGGCTCTCCACCTTCCAGGGGGACGCTGAACAGCACCGATTGATAGTCTGCACCAACATATCTGCCCCGGGTGTAAACCGCATACTGCCCATCCGGCGAGATCATAAGCAATTCGCCAACCACCCAACCGGCTGGCATCACCCCGCTCAATTTCCGGGTCGCAAAAATCGCCAGGCCGTCTTCGGTAAGGATCAGGCTGGCGATGAGCGCAATGATTACCGCAAAGTACAGTGGTCCGGTTTTCATCTGAATACGGGAATCTCGCCTGAGCCAATGACCAGCCATCTCCGCCTCCCTGGATCTGCAAAATACCCCCACCTTCAATGCAAGCTCGGCGAACTGGTGGAACGCAACTTCACTTAGATCATACGTGAATTAATTCACCGAGTCAACCCGATTGAAAGGGTATTCACACTCGGCCAACAGTGGGTTGAATACCCGCCCACCATTAAAACCCGGCTTGCCAGAAAAAGCCGGGTTTTAATTCCTTCCAATCTCACCCCTCCTGCCAACGATTACCCAATCCGTTCCCGTGCTCTTTACGGGCATCCGTTCCAAAATCCGCTGTACTCCCCCCGGACAAGCTGAAGCTTATCCTACGATCTGATTGTGATTTCTGCGAACATCATCCAATATTCACTCTTTCTTCTTCCCGAAAGCTCGCGACACCATAACAATCGTTTATAATATCCCTGGCTCAAATCTTGCATTAATCTTACCAATCTCATCTTGATTTTACAGGCGCGCATGGACACATCTTCCGAAAGCACCCCTTCCACTCTCCCCAAAGCCGAGCCCCGCTCGCCCGGCACCTTCGGCCTCTTGCAGACCACTTTCATGGTCGCTCTCGTCCTCGCCACCCTCTTCACCGCCTGGACGCCCTACGAGTCTCCCTCCGCGGCCATCCCCAGCAACCAGCTCACCCAGTTCCTCGGCGCCAGCCCCACTCTCGCCGGCGACCTGGCAGCCGCTCCGGCTGTGAACGGCGCCAATGAAAACCGCATTGGCATCGTCGCCGGGCACTGGGGCAACGATTCGGGGGCAGTCTGCGCCGACGGTCTGACCGAGACCGATATCAACCAGCGCATCGCCGCCCTTGTCCAGAAGACCCTCACCGACCAGGGCTTCCAGGTGGATATGCTGCGCGAGTTCGATCTCAGCCTGCGGGGTTACAAATCTGCGGTGCTGGTCTCCATCCATGCTGATTCCTGCGATTACATCAACGACCAGGCGACCGGCTTCAAAGTCGCCGCCGCCCTGGGCAGCACCCGCAAAGAGAAAGCCGTGCGCCTGACTGCCTGCATGCGCGCCCGCTACGGCTCCGCCACCGGCATGCCCATTCACAGCACCTCCGTCACCAACGATATGACCCAGTACCACGCCTTCGACGAGATCGACCCCAATACCACCGCCGCCATCATCGAAGTCGGTTTTTTGAACCTCGATCGCCAGATATTGGAAAAATCACCCGAAATTCCCGCCCAGGGCATCGTCTCGGGCATTCTGTGCTACCTGCGCAATGAGAGCATCACCCAGGCAACCGCCGCTCCAGACGCGGCACCCACTGCCGGCGCTCCGGTCGCCGCGCCTGCCACTGGCGAAACTCCCCTGGCGCCATCCGAACCTGGCAACGCGGCCGCCGAAATCACACCCAACCCATGAGCCAGTCTCCTGCTTCTTCTTTCTCCAGCCAGCCGGATGAATTTCAGCGCCTGATCCAGGCTGCCCGCGGCAAGGCCGCCCACAACCGCCTGGCTGCCCGCAAGCTGGCCGAAGAAGCTGCCCGCCTGAACCCCGCCAGCGAAGAACCCTGGCTGATCCTGGGCGCCCTCAGCGAGGGCATGGAAAGTCTGAATTATCTCAAGCGCGCCCTCGAGCTCAACCCCACCAGCCCGCGTGCCCGCCAGGGAATGCACTGGGCGCTCCAGCGTATGCGCCAGACCGGAAAATCAGCCGCACCAGCTGAACCACAGGTCGCACCGCAGGCTGCGCTGTCTGACCAACAGACCGCAGAACTGCACGCTCCCCAAGCGCTGCCCGCGCCGCCTCCTCCAAAGCCTTTCGTCCCCGCCTCCATTCCATCCAGCGCCCTCGTCCGCCGCCGCCAGGCATTTCTCCCCTGGGCCATTATCGCTTTGCTGGTTATTGCCGCCAGTCTGTTCCTGTTCGGCAGCCCCGCCTTCAGCCTGAATGGCAGCGCCGCCGCCGGTAACCCGCTGGCCGGTAATCATCTCGCGGTAGCCCAGGCCTGGATCGACAAATCGACGCGCACGCCTACCCCCACGCCCACGAATACACCCACACCCACCCCCACCGATACCCCCACCGCCACGGTGACCTTCACGCCCACGGCTACCGCCACCGAGACTCCCACACCCACCCCCACCGATACCCCCCAGCCCACCTTCACCATGACCCCCCACTCCGTG
>JAJZSS010000394.1 GCA_021849525.1 Chloroflexota bacterium | reverse complement strand
CGATCTGCCAGCGGCTACATCAACGGTCCCGGCAGCGTGGCGGCGTTTACAATGCTCAAGCAGCTGTATGATGATGGCTGCCTCTCGCCTAACCTGATGGGCGGGGGTATACCCACCGACGCTGGTCACGCCGAAGGAAAATATGCTATGATCATCGACGGACCCTGGATGGTCGATATCTACCGGAGCAACTACCCCGATTTCGAAGTCAACTTTGCATTGATCCCCAGCGGCCCAGATGGCAAGACCAGCTCGGTAGTTGGGGGTGAAGATGTGGTCATCTTCAACAATAGTGAACACGCCGATGCAGCCATGAAATGGGTGGCTTACCTGCTCAGTAGTGAAGCTCAAAAGACAATGGCAGAGGTCGGGGTGATGCCGGTGCTCAGCAGCCTGCAAGGCGATCCAGCACTGCCTGCCCAGTTCAATATTTTCATGGAGCAACTGCAGACCGCCCAGGCACGCGTGCCGCATCCGAACTGGCCCCAGATGGACGAAGCCGCCAACCAGGCTTACCAGCGCATCCTGCGCGGCGACCAGGGCGTCCAGGAAGCGCTGGACCAGGCCGCTGAGGAGATCAACGCACTGCTAAAGTAACCAAACTCCTTTAGCGACCGGAATCGGCTTCAACGAGCCGCCTCTTTTGCGGAACACACACTGCTGGTCTTTACCTGTGGCGGGCGAGAAACAACGAACACCCGCCACAGGTAGAAAAACCGGCGGAACAGCGAGAGGACCCCATGCGCAGCCATCGCTTCACCCGCGATCTCCTACCAGCAATCATTTTTCTGCTTCCGGGACTGGCATTATTTCTCATCTTCTTCCTGATACCAATGGGGTATTCCCTGAATATCAGCTTCTTCCGCTGGAATGTGGTGCGCCCGGAACAATCGCAGTTTGTGGGGATGCAAAACTACATCGATACTCTGCGCAGCCCGATATTCCAGCGGGCGGTGCTGAACACATCAATTTACACCGTAATGACCGTGATGCTCCAGATGGTCATCGCGCTGGGGCTGGCCTTGCTGCTCAACCAGTCTTTCCGCGGGCGGGGCTTTTTCCGCACCGCGTATTACCTGCCGGTGATATCGTCGTGGGTAATCGTCAGCCTGTTATTTGAATACATCTTCAACGGGCAGGCGGGTCTGGTCAACTACGTGCTTAAAGATGGGCTCCACCTGGTTTCCAACAATATCCTGTGGCTGGGGAACGACAAACTGGCGCTTGTGCCACTGGTCACCCTGGGCGTGTGGAAGGGGGTTGGCTGGTGCATGGTGATCTACCTGGCGGGGCTGCAATCCATCCCCCAGGAGCTGTACGAAGCGGCCCAGGTGGATGGTGCGGGGCATTGGGAGCAACTGCGCTTCATCACCCTGCCGATGCTGCGCCCCACGCTGACTTTCCTTTTGATTGTGCTGGTAATCGGCGGATTGAACAGCTACGTCTCCTTCCAGCTAATGACCAACAACGGCGACCCGGTCAACCTGACCCACTCCGTGCTGACCTGGATGTACAAATCTGCCTTCGACGTAGGCCGCGACTTTGGCAGCGGTGCGGCGATCAGCTACCTGCTGACGCTGTTCGTCTTCCTGATCAGCCTGGTGCAGCTACGGCTGCTGCGCCGCCCAGTGGAGGTCTAAAATGCGGACCCTCGACCGGCGGACGACCCGCCTGCTGACATATCTGCTGCTTACCCTGGGCCTGCTGCTGGCTCTGCTGCCCTTCTGGTATATGTTCGTCACCTCGTTCAAAGCTCAGAGCATGGTTTTCGAGTACCCGCCGCGCCTCTGGCCCAGCTCGTGGACACTGCGCAATTACATCCGGGTGCTGTTCGAGAACAACTTCGTCAATTATTTCAAAAACAGCGTGATCGTAGCCCTGGGAACCACCAGCCTGACACTGCTGGTTTCATCGATGATGGCGTACGCCTTTGCCCGGCTGAAATTCCCGGGGCGCGAGCCGATCTTCTCCCTGCTCCTGTTGGGGATGATGGTCCCGCCGGTCATGCTGATCATCCCCCAATTCCTGGTGGCGCGCGCCCTGGACCTGTTCAACAACTACGCCGGCTTGATCCTGGTGTATGTGACCATGAATATCGCCATGCAGACCTTCCTGCTGCGGGGTGTGTTCGAAGACGTGCCCCGCGACCTGGAAGAAGCCGCCCTGATCGATGGCGCCGGGCGGGGGACGATCTTCTGGCAGGTGATCCTGCCGCTCTCCGGACCAGGTCTGGCGGTGGTAGCGATCAACTCTTTTCTTTACTCCTGGGAGGAATATGCCTGGGCGCTGGTCTCCATGCAGAAAGAGACCTACCGCACCCTGCCCATTGCCATCGCCAATTTCCAGGGCGAACACCTGACCGAATGGGGACTGGTCTTCGCAGCCACCATCATCGCTCTGATCCCGGTCGTGCTGATATTTGCGTTTTTCCAGCGATACTTCATCCGGGGCATCTCCACCACCGGAATGAAAGGCTGAAACGATGCAGATGCTCGATTTCTACCCCTGCCAGGCGTGGTTTTCTCCCGGCGAACCTGCCCGCCTGACGCTCAGCCTGGAGGCAGAGACAGGCGGGATGCTGGAGACAAAGCTCACCATTACCCACCTGGAGCATATCGCGAGCACGGTCGTCTCCCGGCATGAGGTGCGCCCAGGTGTAAACCGAATTGAGCTGCGCTGGCAGCCACCCGCCGCAGCCCCAGCGGGGTATGGCGCCGCAATCCAGGTCAACGACGGCAAGGAGCCCCTGTGGACAGCCTTCGATGTGCTGCCCGGCTGGAGCGCCTTCCCCCGGTATGGTTTTCTGTGCGATTTCGCCGCAGGGCGAGACGACGCTGCCGCCACTCTGGAGCAGCTGCTGCCCTACCATATCAATGGGCTGCAGTTTTACGACTGGCAGTACCGCCATGACTGTTTGCTGCCGCCTGGCGATGAATACCTGGACCCGCTCGGAAGAGCGCTATCTCTCAATGCTGTGCGCACCCTGATCGAGGCCGCGCACGAACGAAAATTGGCAGCCTTACCCTACCTCGCCATCTATGCGGCCTCGGCGGATTTCTGGCGAGAGCACGCCGAATGGGCTTTATATGACATTTCTGGCAACCCGATCCCCTTTGGTGACAATTTTCTGGGACTAATGGATCCCAGCGCCGGGCAGCCCTGGGCGGATCATT
>JAJZSS010000393.1 GCA_021849525.1 Chloroflexota bacterium | reverse complement strand
ATGGAACGGGGTTTTGCATAGCCGGCCGTCCACGAGCCGCCTGGGGGCGGTTTTTTGTTATAATGAAACCTGTGAGGTCCCGATGACACCCATCCGCGTCGATCAGCTGCTCAAAGAACTTAAATCGGGTATGGAAGCCCTGTATGGCGCTCGCCTGCGGGCGGTGTACCTGTACGGCTCGTATGCCCGCAGGGAGCAAGATCCGGAATCCGATCTGGATATTCTCATCATCCTGTCTAACTATCAGCGTTACAGCGCAGAGATCGAGCGCACCGGTCACCTGGTGAGTGAGCTTTCCCTGAAATATGGGGTATCGATCAGCCGGAAATTCATCACAGAAGCGCAGTGGAATACACTTAACTCCGCATACTTGCGTAATCTGCGCGCTGAGGCAATCGCGGCGTGAAAGACTATACACGCCAGTTACTCAATAAGGCTGAGCGAGCGGTTCAGGCAGCGAAGGTTCTCCTTGAGGCGGGTGATTTGTTCGATTTTGCTTCTGGAAGAGCCTATTATGCCATGTTCTATACCGCCGAGGCTCTACTGGAAGAAATTGATTTACGTTACAGCAAACATGGGGGCGTTCATGGGGCTTTTGGCGAACATTATGTAAAAACCGGATTATTCGATCAAAAGTACCACCGCTGGCTGTTGAACGCTTTCGACCAGAGGATTGAAGGGGATTATGGTGTGGAAATCATCGCGGTAGATATGGATGAAGTCAGAAAAATGATCATCCAGGCAGAGAAATTTTTGGCAGCGGCCCGGGTTTATTTAGAACCGGTTGATAAGGTTTGATTCGATTCCATGCGTGGATAAACGGGGAATAATCATTTAGTATTAAATAGGCATTATTTCTTTTTTACCCGCCTGAAATTTCGGGGGAAATCACGGATTTTCTTTCTTAGCTCCGCTGTGCCAAACAAATAACTAAAACCCAGAGCCAGTGCGGAACCTGAAAAAACCGTCAGAAAGATAAAGCCGCATGAATTCTTATTTGAGGCATTGATAGGGGCAAATGCGACAAACCAAAATATCCAGATGGCCAGATTGACCACAATCAAGTCACCTATCTTCATAGAAGTAGGTACAGGCTCCCATATAAAAAAATGTTTTGGTGAAGACAAGATAAGTTGTACACCCATTAATAACAAAGGTCCAAACATCCAACTAGGCATCTGGCTGTGAGCCTTACGAAAAATATTCATAACAATGAGAAATGGTAGTATTGCACCAAAGGTGAATATAAACAGATCGATGACGAATTTTAAATTCGTCAGCCACATTTCTCTGTGATCTGATTTTGGCTTAGGTTTGGTTGGCATTTATTTATTATCGTTTTTGCGACCGCTTGAATTCGATCAGGGTGTAAGCATCCGGCAGCTGGGTGGTCTGACTGATATTCAATGTGACCGGGCGCAGTTTGCCGATCTGCTGGTTGGCGAGATGCTGCCCCTTGATTGCCGGGTCGATTGCCAGCGCCTGGATGGCGGCGGTATGCCTGGCGGTGAAGTATAACGTTAGCTTGAAATAACCTTCCCAAATGGTCAGCCAGAAGACGGTTTTCTTTCTGTGCTGGACTTTGCACAGCCAGTATTTGACGTCGTTGTAGTACAGCCAGGCCGGATCCAGGGTATTTTCGGGGGCATTCACAAACGCAATGAACTCAGTATAGACCGGGTACGCAGCCTGCAAGGTTTCGGCGATGAATTCAAGGGTGGGAAAAATGGTTGGATTTTTTAAGGGTGATTTATCCATGCAATGCCTTTGTTTGCCAATAGAGAAAACGGAATATCAGGTTTGAATTATAATCTGGTAGCCTAGATACCGATTGTGAGATGATTATGCAACTTGATCTTGTACTCAATTTGATCAGGAAAAATAACCGGACGTTACAACGCATGGGGGTGGAATCGCTGGCAGTGTTTGGGTCCACAGCGCGCGGCGAGGCAAAACCGGGCAGCGATGTCGATCTGCTGGTGACATTCACTGGCTCTCCCACCTATGACCAGTATATTGAAACGAAATTTTTCCTGGAGGATTTACTGGGGTGTAAAGTGGACCTGGTTCCACGCGATGGGTTGAAACCTATCTTACGGGCGGTTGTGGAAGAAGAATCAGTCTATGTCGCGTGACCCGCGCTTGTATCTTGAGGATATTCAGGCAGGTTGTGAGAAAGTCTTGTGTGATAAAATCCGGCCCGGTAATCCATGGGCCGGATTTTTTATTCATGCGACTAACTTGCCTTGCTACCTTTTTTGAATACCCAGGCTGCCTGGTTAATTTTAACATTTTTCTGATATTGGTCTGACGATCTTCTTATATGAAGCGGGTATAACGTAGGCGTAAGAAACCAATTTATCCGTAACTCAGAAAAGGAGGTTGCTTATGTTAACCCGTTTCGATCCATTCCGTGAGATGAACCAGCTGCGGCGCGCCATGGACCGCGTTTTCGACGACACGCTGGAGCGCCGGTATACGGAGTTCGACCAGAATGTATCCGCCCTGGCGCTGGATGTGCTGGAAAACGAAGATGCCTACCTGGTGAAAGCCACCATCCCGGGCATCGATCCGGACGACCTGGATATCACCTACAACAATGAGACCCTGACCATCCAGGGTGAGATGAAGCACGAGGAAGAGAAAGACGGTGAGCGTTATCACCTGCAGGAGCGCTTCTACGGCAAGTTCTACCGCCAGGTGCGCCTGCCCAGCGCGGTGAATGCCAATGCCATCCAGGCCAATTACGAGCACGGCGTGCTGACCCTGACCCTGCCCAAGAGCGAGGAAGTCAAGCCGAAGAAGATCAGCGTGCAGAACAGCAAGATGCTGGAAGGCAAGATTAGATAAGCCGGTTCAAGCCAATACTTTTAGATGAAGCAGCCAGCCCCGAGGAGACTCGGGGCTGGTTTTGACTCCGGCTGCTGGAATCGTTCAGGCTGGGCGGGATTCAGGTGGGGAGGGGCATTGGAACACGAAAAGCATGAAAAGGGCGAAAGGCACGAAAGGGATTGCGAGGGTGGCAGGCTGCGCTCCGACTGCTACCGGGGACGCTTCGACTGCGACCGGTGAGAGCGCCCGGTCTCCGCTCAGCGCGCTGGGGAGGCTCAGCGCGCCTGGGAGGCTCAGCGGCGGTAGAAGCCGCCGACCAGGGCCATCAGAATACTCAACACGAAAG
>JAJZSS010000392.1 GCA_021849525.1 Chloroflexota bacterium | reverse complement strand
TGGCCCAATTGTTCGTAGTTGATGAAAAGAAGGTAAGTCATCTGGGATGGCTGCAACCCCGCGTGCTGTAGCGCCTGGACCGCAGCCAATATGCATGCGACACAAGCTTTGTCATCCAGATGACGCGAGCGCACAAAACCATGGGTCACTTCAACCCGGGGATCAAAAGCAACATAATCGCCCACTTCGATTCCTAACGCGCGAGTTTCATCGGCGCTGCTGGTGCGGGCATCCAGGCGAACTTCCATATTGTTATCTTCTCGTTTTGCCTCGTTGACATGACTGCTGTGGACGTGGGACGAGGCTTTGTCCAACAATAAGGCACCCCGAACAGTCTCGCCACGGGCTGTGAATACTAAGCAGCCTTCGCCTTCGACCGTATTCCAGGCATAACCGCCGAGCTTGGTGAGGCGGAGACGACCATTGGATTTGATTTCTTTGACCATTGCGCCCAAGGTGTCTGTGTGCGCAGTCAGGGCGCGCGGCTCGTTGTTTGCTTCCCCTTCCCAGCGGGCAACCAGGGCGCCTTTGCGTGTCCGGCTGAGCTTCACCTCTGGAAATTCTTGCAGGGCAGCTTCCAGATAAACAATTGCCTGCTCGGTGAATCCAGTAGGGCTTGGCGTATTCAACAGACCGGTCAGAATGTTGAGGAGGTAATCCGGGTCAATTTTGGGTAGCTCTGGCATGGTTGTTACCTTTCAAAGGAGAAGCGGTTCTGACACTGGATTGAATATCAGGACAACTCATTTTCGTAGGTGGTGATTGTGGCGCGCCAGTTATCCGGTATGGCAATTGACTGCCCGAGGGCGTAATCATAGGCTACGCCAATTGATGAAGCCTTTGCAAAGACCACCCGAGTCTGGCTGTGCTCAATGCTGTAATCCATATTCAGACTTTTGTTGCCAATTCGCGTGGTACGCAGGCCAACCTTAATAGGGTCACCAAACAGCACCGGCTTGTGGTAGCTGATCCGAATCTCTGCCACAATCAATCCAAAACCCAGGAATGAGCCACCATTCCACAAGCCCAGCTCCTTCACATAGGCTACCCGGGCCTGTTCCATATAAGTCAGAAACTTGGCGTTGTTGACATGACCCTGTGGGTCCAGATCCCCATAGCGGACTTCGATTGGATAATAAAAACGATAAGGATTCATACTGAAATTATACCGTCCTATATTGGACCCAAGACGGTCGGTTTATCACCCGGCACCCAAAGCCTTATGAGTCTCCCGGCCGGGTGAAACTTGTGAGATGGGGTATAATCGCCCGCATGGAAAATACCAATCAAGATGAAACCCGCGCCACTCGGGTAGGCGCCGAGCCAGAACCTCTGCCCGACTCTCAAATTGAACAGGCTCCCAGAAAAAGGAAAACATTTCCATTATTTGCCATTACTGGAATATTAATCCTTCTTCTTATTGCAGCGATCAGTGGTTACAGCGGTTATTTATCCGGGTTGGATAATCGCACCTCGGCGGAGTCTACCCAGTCTGCGCTGGTGATCGATGAGCAGTTCCAATTGGGAATGCAGGAGTTTGCTCAAGGTGAATTTTTCCGAGCACGCCAGCGCTTCGAATACGTGATCCAGATGTACCCGGACCATCCTCTGGCCCCAGAGATGCTGGCAGAAGCCCTTACCCACCTGAATTCCACAGCCACCCCGACGGTTGCACCCACACCCACCATGACCCCAACCGCGGACCTGCGGGATGTTGAACAACTGTACAGCGATGGGCAGCAATTTCTCATGAACAGCGAATGGGATGCTGGCATTGAAAGCCTGCTGCGCTTGCGTAAAGCGGACCCGGAATATCAGAAAGTGGCAATCGACGACATGCTCTTCCTCGCGCTGCGCAACCGGGGTTGGGATAAGATCACCAAACAGGCAGATCTCGAAGGCGGAATTTACGACTTAACCCTGGCTGAGCGCTTCGGCCCGCTGGATACCAATGCCCAGGGTTTGTTGACCTGGGCGCGAATTTATATCACTGGCGCCAGTTTCTGGGAGCTGGATTGGTCTCAGGCGGTTTTCTACTTCGCCCAGGTTGCCCCTCAGATGCCATCCATGCTCGATGGCTCGGGCTGGACAGCCGCTGAGCGCTACCGGATTGCTCTGGCAAATTATGGAGATACCCTGGCTGAGAGTGGTCAATGGTGCGACGCCCAGGCTCAACTGGAATTATCCCTCTCCTATGGCTATGACGCGGCTGCCGAAGATCTGTTGGATGAAGCGATCCAGAATTGCCAGGGTGATGATGATGAAGACAACGAGTCGTCTGATACCCAGGAGACACCTCCACCGGCAGAGGAACCTGCTCCCGAGCCCACCGCTGAACAGCCAACAGCGGAGCCCCCGGCTGAACCAACCCAGGAACCGCCTGTAGATACACCGGCGCCATGAATACGCCCGAGTGGGGACTGATCTTAGCATACTGGCTGCATATGCTGGCGACCGTAGTCTGGTTGGGCAGCCTGGCAGCACTGGCTTTGCTGGTTCTGCCCTCAGCCCGGCGAGCGCTGGATGACCTGGCATATGCGAATCTCCTGGAAACGCTTCAACGCCGCCTGGATCCGGTTGCCTGGCTGTGCCTGGCTGTGCTGGTTGCAACGGGGATGTTCCAGATGAGCGCCAACCCCAATTATACGGGTTTGCTGGCAATCGATAACTATTGGGCAGCGGCGATTCTGGTCAAGCATCTGGTAATCGGGGGGATGGTAGCAGCTTCTGCTTACCAGACCTGGGGCATCCTGCCAGAATTGCGCCGGATTGCATTGCGCCAGGCGCGAGGTCTGGAGACTCCGGAACTTGTGAGACTGCACAAGCGTGAAGCCTCGTTGTTGACTGCCAATTTGATCCTGGCAGGAATCGTCCTGGCTTTGACGGCTGTTGCCCGCTCGGTGAGCTAGCCTGATAAAGTAACTCAGGAAACGCCCAGAATGAGAAATCGTCTGCCTGGCCTTGAGAGATTAGTCGTAGGTGAAGATAATCTGTAACGTTTCGTCAGGTTGTTCAGCTAATAACTGATAAGCCAGTGCGGCTTGTTCTACTGGTAAACGGTGGGTAATCAGCTGGCCAGGTTGAATTTTTCGGATCATTTCCCAGGCGAAATTAAAGCGGCGAGTTTTATCCCATCGCCCGCTGAGCTCAGGTGCAAGGCTGCTCACCTGGCTGCTGATC
>JAJZSS010000391.1 GCA_021849525.1 Chloroflexota bacterium | reverse complement strand
CGATCTATCTCAGAATGTATCGATAAGCCCGAGGATTGTCCCATGAACCCGGGCTGCCCGGTCCGTTCGCATTGGACGCGCCTTCAATGTGCGATCGTGCGCGACCTGGAAAGCACCAGCCTGGATCAGCTGGCTCAAGAAGCGCAGTTTACACTCATCCAGGCTACCCACACCGTTCCACCCACACCGAAGAAGACCATAAATTAGGTTGTACCGAGTAAGAATCAGTATCAGAGGAGCATCTTATGGATCCAGTTGTTCTCGCCCGTATTCAATTTGGTGTGACAACCGTCTATCATTTTTTCTTTGTCCCACTAACCTTGGGCCTGTCGGTGCTGGTAGCAATTATGGAAACACTGTATGTGCGCACCGGACAAGAAATGTACAAACGCATGACCAAATTTTGGGGGAAACTCTTCCTGATCAATTTTGCGATGGGAGTAGTTACAGGGATTGTTCAAGAATTTCAATTTGGCATGAACTGGTCCGAATATTCGCGTTTTGTGGGCGATATTTTTGGGGCCCCGCTGGCGATCGAGGCGCTAATGGCGTTCTTCCTGGAATCTACCTTGTTAGGTGTGTGGATCTTTGGCTGGGACAAATTATCTAAAGGCTTGCACGCGGTTGTCATGTGGTTAGTAGCCCTGGGTTCAAGCCTGTCGGCTGTGTGGATCCTGATTGCTAATTCGTTCATGCAGGAACCGGTTGGGTATGCCATCAATAACGGCCGGACTGAGATGACTGATTTTATGGCCCTATTGTTCAATCCAAACGTAGGCGTTCAGGTTCCCCATACCATCCTGGCAGGATTTTGCGCAGGCGCTTTTTTTGTGATGGGCATCAGCGCGTATCACCTGATCCGAAAAAATGACCTCCCTGTATTCAGTAAATCGTTCCAGATTGCTGCAATCATGGGTATTATTGCCAGTGGATTGGTAGGTCTGAATGGGCACACTCAGACCCAGCATATGGTTCGGACTCAACCCATGAAGATCGCAGCTGCAGAGGCTCTGTGGGAGACGGAAGATCCGGCTTCGTTTTCTCTGTTGACCATTGGAGATTTGACCCAAACCAGAGAAGTGTTCTCGCTCCGGATTCCTAAAGTTCTCAGCCTCCTAGCCTACAACCAGCTTACCGGCAAAGTTCGGGGAATTAATGATCTTCAGGATGAATATATACAGACCTATGGTCCTGGGAACTATTCCCCCCCGGTGGCTGTAATTTATTGGACCTTCCGTCTGATGGTCGGAGCCGGGATGCTGATGGTCGCATTGTCTCTCTATGCCTTGTACTTGAGCAAAGGAGATAAGTATGCTGCCAATCCCAGGGTCCTCAGCCTGTTTACCGCTGCAATTGTTTTGCCGTATATCGCCAATTCTTCGGGTTGGATCATGACCGAGATAGGACGCTTCCCCTGGGTGGTCTATGGGCTGATGAAGATCGAAGACGGGATTTCACCGATTGTTACCGCCGGGCAGGTGCTGGTCAGCCTGATTGGTTATACCGTCGTGTATGGGGCATTGATGGTGGCGACGATTTATTTGTTTAGCAAATTTGCCAGGGCCGGTACTCAGGTCCAGGCGGTTCCCGGTAAGCCAGATGATGCGCTGCCCTCCCTGGTTGGGGCGCAACAATAGCAGGAACGGAGGCATTTCATGGATCTCAATATTGTCTGGTTTATTTTGATCGCCATCCTGTATATTGGCTTCTTTGTCCTGGAGGGTTTCGATTTTGGGGTAGGAATGCTGGTTCGGGTGCTTTCAAAAGATAAAGACCCTCAGATGGTCGATCTCAAGCGGCGCACGATCATTAATACCATCGGGCCTCATTGGGATGGTAACGAAGTGTGGTTGCTGACCGCAGGTGGTGCGACATTTGCGGCCTTTCCTCACTGGTACGCCACGATGTTCAGCGGTTTTTACCTGGCTTTTTTTGTGCTGCTGATCGCGCTTATCCTGCGGGGAGTCGCTTTTGAATTCCGAAGTAAGGATGAAAATCCGCGCTGGCGTAATTTCTGGGACTGGTCGATCTTTTGGGGGAGTTTATTACCTGCCTTGCTCCTCGGCGTCGCTTTTGGCAACCTGGCGGCAGGTGTGCCCGTCGACCAGAACATGCAGTATGCGGGAACATTCTTCGATTTACTGAATCCGTACGCCTTATTGGCCGGAATAACGCTGGTTGCTGGATGCCTGTTATATGGGGCAATATTTTTGAGCCTAAAAACTACCGGTGAGCTTTCCGAAAAAGCCTCTGTGATAGCGCGTAGACTCTGGCCGGTCACGCTGGTATTAATGCTGGTCCTTATGGGATCGACCTACTACGCCACGGATATTCTCAGCAAGCTGGGGGTAAATCCTGGCGCAGTGCGGATTGCTGGACTGGCCGCGATCCTTCTGGCCGGATATTTCTTACGGAAAGGCCGCCAGGGCTGGGCATTCATCATGGTGGCGGCAACCATTGCTACAACGATTATCACTTCCTTCATGATCATGTTCCCGCGAGTGATGATTTCCTCCTTGAATTCAGATTGGAGCCTGACAATCTATAATGCTTCATCCAGCCCGTACACGCTAAAGGTGATGACTATCGTGGCACTCATCTTTGTGCCTGTTGTGCTGGTTTATCAAGGCTGGAGTTATTGGATATTCCGTAAACGGCTTGAGACCAAACTGGAGGGGCTAACATACTGATGCCGTGCCTGGATCTTTAATTGTTCAGGTGGGGCAGATTTCAAAATAACCTTGCCCCACCTTTTTTAAACCTCCCAAGATGAGCTTAAATAACCGTCTTCTCTCGCTGGTCCGCCAAAGCTGGATCTATTTAGGGCTTACAATAGTTTTTGGACTCAGCGCGGGCATTTTGACCGTGTTGCAAGCCCGCGGGGTCAGCCAGGTCGTTAACCAGGTCTTTCTAGAAGGAGAGTCTCTGGCGCGAGTGGAAACCGGCTTGCAATGGCTGCTGGCGTTCATCGTGGGACGGGCTGGGCTCGCCTGGGCGACAGAGCTTTCTGCCAATGCGATCGCAGCTCGTGTGAAGAACAGTTTGCGCCAGCGCCTTTTTGAGCATTTACTGGGTTTGGGTCCAATTGTTGCGCATGAAGAACGTACCGGTGAATTGACCCATACGGCGGTGGATGGGGTCGAAGCGCTGGATGCCTATTTTAGCCAGTACCTGCCCCAATTGGTGTT
>JAJZSS010000390.1 GCA_021849525.1 Chloroflexota bacterium | reverse complement strand
ATCAGATCCTCCGCCAGGTCACGCTCTACCTGGGGAATATCGGCATACGGCGTGATATGAGCCGGATTGACGATGGCCATATCCAGTCCAGCCTGAACGGCGTGATAGAGCATCACACTGTTCAAAACCGGACGCGCGGCCGGAGAGAGGCCAAAAGACACATTGCTCACCCCCAATGATGTCAGCACCCCCGGCAAGGCGGCTTTGATCAGCCGGATACCCTCCAACGTGTCCATCGCCGAGTTATTAAATTCCGGGTCACCCGTCGCTAAAGTGAAAGTCAGCGTATCGAAAACCAGGTCCTGCGGTCGCAAGCCATGGTCAACGACAGCCATCTGGTAGATCCGCCGGGCGACTTCCAGCTTGCGGTCGGCACTTTTCGCCATGCCTTGCTCGTCGATGGTCAGAACCAATACCGCTGCGTTATACGTGCGCGCCAGCTTGAAGATCCGCTCTGCTTTTGCCGGCCCTGCTTCCAGATGGGTGGAGTTCAATAAGCAGCGCCCGGGGGCAGTTTGCAAGGCAGCTTCCATAACTTCCGGCTCAGTGCTGTCGATGGCCAGCGGCGCTTCTACACCGAGGGCCAGTTTCTTCACCACCTGGCGCATCTGTTGTACCTCGTCAGTCCGCTCGGTAACGGCAACCGAGATATCCAGGGCATGCGCTCCGCCATTAATCTGATCGCGGCCAATTTCAAGGATCGCATCATAATCTTCCGCCAGCAGCAAACGCTTAAATTTGCGGCTGCCCTGGGCGTTACAACGCTCACCGATCAGGAGCGGCGGGGGATCCTGGTGCATCGCCGCAGCCTGCGTGGCAGACGCCAGAAAAGCCTCGCTTGAATCTGGTCGTTCCGGGGCAGATATACGGCCTGCCCCGGGCCCACCCAGACGTTCCACCAGCAGTTTCAGGTGAGCAGGGGTCGTCCCACAGCATCCACCGACGACATTGATGTGGTATTTTTCCACAAATTCAGCCAGGGCTTCGGCAAAGGGTTCCGGCTCCAGGGGATAGACTGCCTCCCCATCCACATTCAGAGGTAGACCGGCATTGGGAATACAGGAGACGGGTAAACGAGCGTGCTCCCCCAGATAGCTGATCGGAGCGCGCATATGCTCGGGGCCGGTTGAGCAATTCAGGCCCAACACATCCACAGGCATCCCTTCCAGAATCGCCAAAGCTGCACCGATATCAGTACCCAGCAGCATCCGCCCCGTTGTATCCAGAGTCACCTGGGCCTGAACAGGTAAGCGGACGCCGGTTTCCACAAATGCCTGCTGCAAACCGGTCAGGGCTGCTTTGACTTCGAGGATATCCTGAGAAGTTTCCAGCAATAATAAATCCGCCCCGCCCTGGATCAGCCCTATGGCTTGCTGGCGAAAAACATCCGCCAATTTATCAAAGCTGATGTTTGCCAGGTCGGGGTCATCGGCCGACGGGAGTTTGCCCGAGGGGCCTAAAGAGCCCGCTACAAAACGCGGCCGGGCCGGGGTGGAATATTCATCCGCCAGGCGGCGAGCCAGACTGGCTGCGGCGTGGTTGATCTCGTATACCTTATCCGAAAGACCATATTCCCCGAGAGTGAGCCGGTTCGCCCGAAAGGTATTCGTTTCCAGTACATCCACACCCACATCCAGGAATGAGCGATGGACCTGCTCGACCACCTCGGGTGCGGTCAATACCAGCACATCATTGCACCCGTTCAATGCTTCCCCACCGAAATGCTGTGGAGTCAGGCTTAAAGCCTGTAAACTTGTGCCCATCGCTCCGTCAAAAATCAGGACATGCTGAGCGAGGGCATCCAGATAATTCCGTTTATGTTCAGGTTGTGGCATCAATAACCGTCTCCTATCAACAAAACGCCTCTCCAGAAGAGAGGCGGGAAGGTCAGCAGGACCTCATCTTCCAGTTCATCCAGCTCGAGCCGGATGGCTGACGGACTTGGCACCTGGCGAAATTTTCACCCACACAGGTTGCCGAGGTTTCGCAGGGCCGTTCCCTCCACCTCTCTCGATGAGAGAAACCAGAGCATCAAAAGGAACTTTGTCTGATTTCGAGCAGAGTGTACCACACGCCCGGGGACCTGTCAAAGCACCCTCTCCAGACCACCCGTCTTAATCGAACAAGGTGCTGGAGTAAGCAAGGCTGCGAAATGCGCCCCTGCTTTACCAGCGTGTAAGGGCATGATAAACTTGATTTGAATGTTAAGTTTTTTTCTAAAGGGACAACATGGAATCTATCCGCCGCGTCACCCAATATGATCATCTTAAAATCCTGGCCGATTCGCGCCGGCTGTATATTTTGCAGCGCTTGATGGCAGGCCCGGCGACGCTTTCCATGTTGGGGAAAGAACTGGGCGAGCACCCGGCTCGTGTTCGCCACCATCTCAAGAAACTGGAAGAGATCGATCTGGTGGAGCTGGTGGATACACAGGTTGTGCGGGGCTTCGTCGAAAAGTATTATCGCGCCCGAGCCCGCGCTTTTTTACTTAATGACTTGATCTTGCCGGCTAACATTCCACCCGATCACCAGACTCTATTCATCCTGGGCAGCCACGACCTGGCGCTCGAAGCACTCCTGCAGCACGTCCAGGATAAAGTGACCCAGACCAGCTTCCTGAGCATCCCCACCGGCAGCCTGGAGGGCCTGGTCGCCCTGCGCCAGGGTACAGCCCATTTCAGCGGCGCTCACCTGTGGGATGCAGAACGCAACGAATTCAACCTGAGCTATGTGCATTATTTCTTTCCGGACCAGGCCATGATTCTTCTCACCCTCGCTCACCGGGAGCAAGGCTTAATGGTTCGCCCCGGTAATCCACAGCACATTAAAACGCTGGGTGACCTGGCTCGACCGGACATTACATTGATCAACCGTAATCGCGGCTCGGGGACGCGTCTGTGGTTGGAGAACCAATTTCATAAGCTCGGGATCGCTGAGCAGCAATTGCATGCACTGCCAAGCGACGCCCGCACCCATACTGCCTCGGCGGAGGCGATACATGTAGGCCTGGCAGATGTTGGCCTGGGGGTTCATGCTGCCGCCTGCAAAGCCGGGCTGGATTTTATTCCGTTATTTCAAGAACGCTTTGACCTGGTGATGCCGGCCACCCTGCTGGATTCTCCAGGGATGCAGCCATTACTCGATAGCCTGCAAAGCGCAGAAATCCGCCGCATCATCCAAAACCTGGAAGGTTAT
>JAJZSS010000002.1 GCA_021849525.1 Chloroflexota bacterium | reverse complement strand
TGCGGTGTAAATGACAAAGGGGTTCAGCTACAGCCTCTGCCAATTCGCCATCTACCACCAGGGAAACTTCCAGCCAGGTTGCATCTTCCATATATACCTCGGATTAAATCAATCAGGCGGGTCACCCCGCCTGGATTTGTTTATTAGCCGCCCAGGGTTTCTTTGAGCCAGTCTAAGAAGCTGCGCTCTTGCGGGCGCACTTCACTTCCCAGACTTTTGGCGAGCTGTTCAAACAGCTCGCGCTGTTCAGTGGTTAGCCGTGATGGTACTTCCACATTGATGATCACTTTTTGGTCGCCGCGCCCATTGCCGCGCAGATGGGGGATGCCTTTCGAGCGTAGCGTCAGAACCTTACCTGGCTGTGTGCCGGCAGGTATTTTTAGCTTGGTAGGACCATCGACAGTAGGAATTTCCACCTCTGCACCCAGGGCGGCCTGAGCAATGTTGACATTCAAATCCATCAAGATGTCGAATTCACGCCGGCGGAAGAATTTGTGTGGTTTGACCTGGATCAGGACGTACAGGTTACCGCCTGGACCGCCGTTAACCCCAGGCTGGCCCTCACTGGCCAGGCGGATCTGGTTGCCAGTATCAACGCCGCCGGGGATTGCCACAATTTTCTTGCGAGTTTTACGTTCCAGTCCTCGTCCCTGGCAGGAATGGCAGGGTGTGGCGATGGTCTCGCCCTGTCCTCGGCAGGTAGGGCAGGTAGCCACCTGAACCATCGAGCCCAGGATCGTCTGGCGGACCTGGCGCACTTCGCCGCTGCCATTGCAGGTAGCGCAGCGCACCGGGGAGGTGCCTGGCTCAGCCCCACTGCCGCTGCAGGTCGTGCAAACCTCATCGCGGGTAATTTCGATTTCTTTTTCAACGCCGAATACGGATTCTTCGAAAGTCAGCTCGAGCGCAATTTGCAGGTCATCTCCTCGGCGGGGCATATTCCGGCTGCGCCGGCTGCTGCGCCCGCCCATGCCCCCAAACCCAAACAAATCGCCAAATATATCGGCAAAATCATTGAAATCGACATTAAAATCCTGTGCTCCTCCTGCACCTTTCACACCGGCATGACCAAATCGGTCATAAGCTGAGCGTTTGTCGGTATCCGATAGCACAGCGTAGGCTTCGTTGATTTCTTTAAACTTTTCTTCAGCGTCTGGCTCTTTGTTTACGTCCGGATGGAACTGGCGCGCAAGCTTACGAAAAGCTGCTTTTAGATCGTCTGGGCTGGCTGAGCGAGGGACACCCAGGATTTCGTAATAGTCGCGTTGGGTCATACAATTGCCTGTGTTTAAGGATTTAAAGGTTGGAAACCATTTGGTTTCCAACCTTTCTGCTTACATGTCGTCAGGGTGTGGATCAGGCGTTACGAAATTCGCCATCCACTACATCTTCATCGCCAGAGCCGCCCGGGTTATCACCCTGGCTGGGACCAGCACCTTCAGGTGCTGGTCCGGCCTGTTGGTAAGCCGCAGCGCCTACTTTTTGAACGACTTCGTTCAAACTCTCGGTCGCCTTGCGGATCGCTTCGACATCATCTTCATTCATAACCGAGCGGACCTTTTGAACTTCACTTTCGACGTTGCTCTTGAGATCACCCGGAATTTTGTCACCCAGGTCGCGCAGGACCTTCTCGGCCGTGTACGCGGCATTATCAGCGTTGTTGCGGGATTCAATCAGATCTTTCCGTTTACGGTCTTCATCGGCGTGTTGTTCAGCCTCTTTGCGCATGCGCTCAACTTCAGCATCATTCAGACCAGAAGAGGCAGTAATTGTAATGTGTTGGCTGCGGTTGGTTGCTTTATCCGAAGCAGTTACTTTCAAGATCCCATTGGCGTCGATATCAAAGGTAACTTCCACCTGAGGAATACCGCGCGGCGCTGGGGGTAAGCCATCGAGGATGAAGCGACCGAGCGATTTATTGTCGGCTGCCATCGGGCGCTCGCCCTGAAGAACATGAATTTCCACCTGCGACTGGTTGTCGCTGGCAGTAGAGAAAATCTGGCTCTTACGCGTCGGGATGGTTGTATTGCGTTCGATCAATGGTGTGGCAACCGCACCCAGGGTTTCGACCGATAGAGTCAGGGGGGTCACATCCAGCAGGAGGATGTCTTTAACCTCTCCGCCCAGAACGCCTGCCTGGATGGCTGCCCCGATCGCAACAACTTCGTCCGGGTTGACGCCCTTGTGCGGTTCTTTATTGAAGAGCTTGCGCACCGCTTCCTGAACTGCAGGCATGCGGGTCATTCCACCGACCAGGACTACTTCGTTTATCTGACCGGGTTCTAATCCAGCATCCCGCAGGGCATGGCGCACAGGCTCCAATGAGCGTTCGATCAGGTCACGGGTCAGCTGTTCCAGCTTGGCGCGGGTCAAAGTCATCACCAGGTGCTTGGGGCCGCTGGCGTCAGCAGTGATGTAGGGCAGATTAATCTCTGTCTGGAGAACGCTGGAAAGCTCGATCTTGGCTTTTTCGCCGGCTTCGCGCAGGCGTTGTAGCGCCTGGCGGTCATTGCGCAGGTCTATCCCGTTCTGGCGTTGAAATTCTTCAGCAATGTAGTCGATGATCCGCAGATCAAAATCATCACCGCCGAGGAAGGTATCGCCGCTGGTGGAGCGAACCTGGAACACACCATCGCCGACATCCAGAATAGAGATATCAAACGTGCCGCCGCCCAGGTCATAGACCGCGATCACCTCATCTTTTTTCTTGTCCAGGCCATAAGCCAGTGATGAAGCAGTGGGCTCGTTAATAATCCGCAGAACTTCCAGGCCTGCAATCTTGCCAGCATCTTTGGTGGCATTCCGCTGGGCATCGTTGAAGTACGCCGGAACGGTAATCACTGCCTGCGTGACTGTCTCGCCCAGATAGGCTTCAGCGTCGCGCTTAATCTTTGCCAGTACCATGGCTGAGATTTCTGGTGGGGAGTATTCTTTCCCGTCTAAAATAACCCGCACATCCCCATTGGGGGCTTCGGCGACTTTATATGGGGCGCGTTTCAAAGCCTTCTGTACTTCGGCATCGTTGAACTTGCGACCCATGTAGCGTTTGATCGAGTAGATCGTATTTTCTGAATTCATCACCCCCTGATTGCGCGCCACCCGACCCACAAGTCGCTCGTGGTTTTTATTGACAGCTACGACGGATGGGACCAGACGTTCACCCTCTGCCGATGGGATGACTACCGGTTCGCCGCCCTCCATGACCGCCACGACAGAATTGGTGGTGCCCAGGTCTATGCCAATGATTTTTGCCATTGATTTTTCCTCCAGTGAAATAAACCATACCTGAATTGCGGATTCTGCCCGCAGATAATTTCTTGAATCAATATTATTGTGCGACCCTGACCAGAGCTGGACGCAGGACTCGCTCACCCAGCATATATCCATTTTTGATGACCTCGATGACTTGCCCGCTCTGGAAATCTTCGTGCGGCTCAGACGAGATCGCTTCGTGAAGAGTCGGATCAAAATCGACGCCTTGAGCTTGTTGCTGGGTGATCCCTTCTGCTTCCAGGATGCTCAAGAATTTTCGATAGACTAATTCGATCCCATCAGCCCAGATAGCGCCTTCGCCTTCTGGTGGGCGATTTTTGAGAGCGCGTTCCAGATCGTCTAATATTTCGAGATAGCGTTTGAAAATACTGCCCGCCGCGTTTTGGTAAACCTGGCTTTGTTCGCGATCGATCCGCCGCTTATAGTTGGCAAAATCCGCTCGTGAGCGCTGCCAGCCGTCCAGATATTCATCTGCTTTGGACTGACAATCCTTTAACGTTTGCATCAGAGTCTCAACCTCAGGAAGCGTTTCAGCGTTGGTTTGAGCTTCCGGCGAGGTAGTTTGGGCTGCTTCCGGCCTGGCGGATGGATTTGTTTCTTCAGGATTTGGTTCATTTGTCTCAAAATCAGCCATAATTTCGTGTTTCCTTTCAAAAAAGAGGCCTGAAATGCACCTGTAGAGGCGCTATTCCGCATGCAGATCGACAACAAGATTGCTGAGTAAATTTGCGACAAAGCGCACGGTGGAAATCGTCCGCCCATAAGGCATCCGAATCGGCCCCAGGACGCCCAGGGTTCCGGTTGCCAGATCGGGATGTCCATAGCGCGCCAGGACGACGGAGCAATCGCGCAGCTCTTCATACGTGCCTTCGCCGCCAATTAATACCTGCACGCCCCCCAACTCGGTCGAGAGCACTGTGCGCGTGATCAGGTCTTCGAGCAGCGGGCGTTCTTCGATGATGCGTAAAGCACGCCGCGCCCCACCTTCTTCAGAGAATTCAGGATCATCCAGCACATGGTTCAAGCCATCGCGATAGACTTCGCTGCCCAGAATGTGGCTCGATTGGCGGATATCTTCGATGATTAGTTTGGTGATATCTTGTTCCAGGGCTTCGAGCGGACTGCCGGAGGCCTGAATATTTTCTACATTCAATCCTTGATACAGGTTGTTTAACCTTTGGGCAACCTGGCTTAACTGCTCCTGGGTGACCGGTTCTGCCAGAGCCAGCATCTGCTGGCGAATTTCACCGTTGGTCATTACCAACACCATCAAAACCTGACGGCCACGGGTATTGATCAACTCAATATGCTTAAAGACAGAAGTGTCTGAATGGGGAGCAGTAACGACAGAGGCAGCTTGAGATTGGTGAGCGAGAACCGAAGCCGCTAGGCGCATCCAGCGTTCGATGTCGGTGCCGGCCTGATAAAACTGGTGGACAATCATGCGCTTGGTGGGGACCGGCAGGTCGGTATTGCCCATTAACTGACCGACAAAGTATCGGTAGCCTTCCTCGCTCGGCACCCGTCCGGCGGAGGTATGAGGTTGGCGCAGGTAGCCCATCTCGGTCAGCGCGCCCATTTCGTTTCGCACGGTCGCGGAGCTATAAGTAAGCTCGTATACTTCCACCAACCGCTGCGAACCCACCGGTTGACCGGTTTCAATATAATCGCGAATGACCAGCGCTAGAATTTGTTTTTGTCGTTCGGTTAGATTCAGCATCTTGTTCTCACTATTTTAGCACTCTCGGCACGAGAGTGCTAAAATTCAAGTTAAGATGATACCATGTGGAAAGATGTACGTCAAGAAATCAGACTGTCTGGCCCCCAAATTCTGACAATGAATTAACAATCCAGAGCTAGCTTATTCCCGCGGATCCCCCAAAAGGCTGACCACCTGAACGAAATCGTTGGCGTACGGAGCCCTAAACAACAGATTATTTAATTGGTCCGGATGGATTAACTCGAGCGAAACAGCATGTAATGCTGCTCGCTCAATTAAAGGAATGTCATATTCGCTGGCAATGGACTGAATCTGTGACAGGAAGAATGCCTTTCCGCCGCCGTAAAGCTCATCGGCTGCCAGGGGATAGCCGATCGCTGCCAGGTGGGCGCGGATCTGGTGGGTCCGTCCGGTACGCGGCACAGCCTCAATTAAAGCTATTTTGTCTTCAAACCGTTGTTTTACATTTAGCTCAGTAACTGCCGGTTTGCCATTCTCGGGGTCGACCACCGTGCGGTGACGCCGGTCCCCATTGGCACGCAGGGGCAGGCGAATCGTCTGCTCGTCCCAGGTGGGGGTTCCGAGTACCAGGGCGTGATAGGTTTTAACGACCTGGCGGCGTTCAAATTGGAGATTGAGATGGCGGTGCGCAGCTGCACTGCGAGCCAGGACGATGACTCCGCTGGTCTGTCGATCCAGGCGGTGGACAATCCACAATCGTCCAAAATCCGGTTCCAGCAGGGATTTGAGATGTGGCACGGCGCGATTGTACCCATCGGGTAAGGTTGGCAAGCCCGGCGGTTTATTCACCACCAGGATGGCTTCATCAACATGTAGAATACAATCGTGAGGAGGGATGGACATACCTGTGGATCACCTTTGTGATCGGGCCTATTTAAGGATAGCCTTCGGGATTTTGTTCCTGCCAGCGCCAGGAATCTGCGCACATCTCTGCAAGTCCCAATTGGGCATACCAGTCTAGCTCCTGCTGGGCACGTGTCGGATCGGCAACGCTGACACCGACATCACCTGGACGGCGCGCCGTAATCCGATAAGGGATAGCTCTCCCAGAAGCTTTTGAGAATGCTTCAACCACTTCCAGCACGCTGTAGCCGCGCCCGGTTCCAAGATTGTAAGCCACGGCTCCTGGGTGCGATTCCAGCTTCTCCAACGCCTTGATATGCCCTCCAGCCAGATCGACGACATGGATATAATCACGGATCCCGGATCCATCCGGAGTTGGGTAATCATTCCCAAACACCGAGAGTTGGGCTAATCGCCCCACCGCAACCTGGGTGATATAAGGTAATAGATTGTTAGGGATGCCGTTTGGGTCTTCCCCAATCTGCCCGCTGGAATGGGCACCGACAGGATTGAAATAGCGCAGGATGGCAATATCCCAGGTTGGATCCGAACGATGCAGGTCTCGCAGGATCTCTTCGATCATCAGCTTGGAACGCCCATAGGGGTTTGTTGCCGAGAGCGGATAATCCTCCTGCAGTGGAGATGGGTTATTCTCCCCATAAACAGTCGCTGATGAGCTAAAAACCAATTTTTTAACCTCATATTTTTGCATGACCTGGCACAGGTTCAGAGTGCCGGTGATATTATTCTGGTAATAATGCAGCGGAATTGAGACCGATTCGCCTACCGCCTTTAAGCCGGCAAAGTGAATCACGCTGTCAATGGATTGGCTGGCAAATATCGTATCCAGAGCAGGTCTGTCAAGCAAATCCACCCGGTAAAAAGTGAGACTTTTTCCAGCCAGCTCCTGAACCCTGCATAAAGCCTCTTCTTTACTGTTCGCCAGGTTATCGACCACAACAACTTCATAGCCTGCTTTCAGCAGTTCCAGGCAGGTATGGCTGCCAATATATCCGGCACCGCCGGTTACTAAAATATTCATCAGCTTTCCTTTTGCTTGCTCGATCAGATCAATCAGCCGGAACCGGTTCAGCGGCAAGGTGGGCTTCACCGCGCTTCACACCCGAGATCAAAACCCAGGCTACCAGCATAAAAATTGGCGCCACGAACATGATTGTATTGTAATTGCGCCCGCCCAGCTGGATGATCCAGCCATTGATATTGGGGCCGGTAATTGCTGCAAGTGTGGAAGCCAGGTAGTACAGACCGGTGTATGTACCCAGGCGGGCGGTGGTTGTCATATCCACGACCATGGGCAGCGAATTGATATTGACTAGCGCCCAGGCAATCCCGGCGACCATCAAGATCAGACCGATCACTGGCACTGCGCCCAGGACGGGCAAACGCGTGAGCTGGATGGTCAGGACTTCAACCGGTGTGAAATACATGACCAGCATGGCAATCGCCATCAGCGTGATACCGGTCATAATCGTCACGCGCCGCCCGAAACGCCCGCCGATGTATCCGGAGGGCAGGGCAAATAAGACGAACAGGAGAGAGAGCTGGCCTAATAAACGCGCCCCATCAGCCTCTGCCACTCCCAGGTGATTGGTGGCGTACAGCGTAAAAAAGGCTTCGATGGCATTGTAAGCGACGAACCAGAAAAATATTGCTGCCAGCATGCGCAGGGCGCTTTTGTCCGGATCGTTGATCACTTCCTGGACACTTTGCAGGATGCCTGGCTGTTTTTCAGCGGTTAGGTACTCTTTCGGCTCGCGGATGAAAATTAAGACCATCAAGCTGGCAACAATCACCAACGCCGAACCCAGCCAGAAGGGATAAGCCTTATTCATCTCGTAAAGCGCAGCCCCTCCCAGGAAGGAGATGATCGAGCCCACTCCCCCCATGAAATTGATGATGCCATTGGCTTGCGAGCGATATTTTGAGGGAGTGATATCGGGCATCAGGGCGATGACCGGCGTGCGCCAGAACGCCATGCTGAGGAGCAAGGTGGTTGTACAGGCAACGAAGAGCGGCAGTGCATTCACGAGTGGGATTAATCCGAAAACCAATGCACCGACCGGTGCCCCGATCAAGATAAATGGCAGGCGCCTGCCCAGGGGCGTGCGCAGGCGGTCGGACCAGGCGCCAACCGGGGGCTGGATCAACAAGGCGGCGATATTATCCAGGGTCATGAAAAAGCCGATCCAGGCGGGTGCCAGGTTGAATTTATTTGCCAGGATTAATGGAACGAACGCATTGTAGGTTCCCCAAATGACACTCACGCCAAAAAAGCCGAATCCGAGGAGAAACGTTTTTGGGTAGCTGAATTTCATCTTCTGCCTCCATGCTCTCGATTATTGAAATAATGGATCACCCTGACCGGTTGGACTGACCGGGTTTATCCAATGTAGATGCTGTCAGGCATCTGGTTCCTGGGGGAGTTCGGCCTCTAATTTGGCTAAAAATTTACGGTCCTTGTCGCTCAACGGTGCATTTGGGAGCATGTCCGGGCGGCGCTGCCAGGTGCGCAGCAGGGCTTGCTCCCGCCGCCAGCGAGCAATCCGGGCATGGTCGCCCGAAAGGAGTACCTCGGGTACCGGATAGCCGCGAAATTCTGGCGGGCGGGTGTAATGCGGATATTCGAGCAAGCCCGAAGCATGGGAATCGTCTTCCGCCCCGTCCGGGTCGCCAAGCACGCCAGGGATCAGCCGGCTGACGGCATCGATCACAACCAGTGCGGCTAATTCGCCGCCGGTGAGCACATAATCCCCGATCGAGATTTCATCGCTCACCAGGTACTGGCGAACGCGTTCGTCGATCCCTTCATATCTTCCACACAACAAAGCCAAACGCGGGGAGGGCAATTCTGCTGCCGCCGTGAGGCCTTCCAAAGCAGGTTGCACCAGCTGGCGAGCGACGCCCTGGTTAAATAAACGCCCCTGTGGGGTGAGTAAAATGACCGGGCAGGTGGGTGGCGAGCCCAGTACACTCTCTACCGCCGTAAAGATTGGCTCGGGTTTCATCACCATTCCCCCGCCACCGCCATAGGGCTCGTCATCGGTGATATGGTGGCGATCGGTTGTCCAATCCCGAATATTGTGAAGCTGGATCTGGATCAGCTGGCGCTGCTGGGCGCGGAGCAGGATGCTGCTCTGTAGATAAGGTGCGAAAACGTCGGGAAAAAGGGTAAAGACATCAAATTGCAAAGCGGGTGCTGTCACAAGACGATTTTAGCCGGAAGCGGAAGGCTTGGCAAGGAAGAAAGTGTTGAGGCTCTTGATTAAGAGCTATTCATCCCAATCTTGACTTGGTTTCTTGAAAGATGGTAAGATGCGCCTATGTATCTTAGAGGAAGTAAATGGTCCATGACACGGCGAACTCGCCGCCCAAGTTTCTTTCGCATAGCCTTACTGCTCGCGGTAATTGCTATCCTCCTTTATATCAACCAGGTCGTTGTTCCTGCCACACCGCCTCTGTTCATTCCAACGCCAACCCCTACCCAGAGCCCGGAGTCTTACTTATCCGAAGCCGACGAGTTGTACCGGTCGGGGAAGATCAGTTTGGCAATCGCCGCTTACAAGTCGGCCATTAATGTAGATCCGATGAATGTAGCGACTTTTATCAGCCTGGCCCGCTTGCAGGTATTTGCCGGGCAGTATGATGAGGCAATTGAGAATACTCAGAACGCCCTGTTGAAAAACCCCAATAATTCATTAGCCCATGCAGTACAAGGCTGGGCGCTAGGATTTCAAGGCAAATACGGCGAAGCGGAGCTGGCTATTCGTAAGGCTCTGGATTTAGACCCGAATAACGCTCTGGCGCATGCCTATTATGCCGAGATCTTGATCAACCAGAATGATTTTGAGCTGGTGGATAGGGCCGGGGAAGAGTCGCGCCTGGCACGCGATCTCGATAATACGCTCCTCGAAGTACACCGGGCACGGGGCATCGTATTATTAAATACGAACAACGTGGATGAGGCTATCGAGGAGTTCAAAGCGGCCCTCGCAATCAATAAAAACATTGCTGATATCCACCTCTATCTGGGTGTGGCTTACAAGGCCCAGGGGGACTATAGCCTGGCAGAAGAATCGCTGCTGGCGGCTTATGCCTTGAATCCTCAAGATACCGTCGCGCTGACAGAAATTGCCCGCGCCTATTTTGCCGATGGGCGCTACCGCCAGGCTGCACAATATGCTGAAGAAGCTGTCAAAGTGGAACCAGAAAATCCAAACCTGCACGGTAACCTTGGGATCATGCATTACAAAAATGAAGAATATAGCAAAGCGATCCCAGAATTAGAACTGGCGGTGCGGGGTGGTACGACCGCTGATGGACAGGCTGTCGAAGGCTTGCCGCTGGAGTACGGTCGGGTGGCAGAGTATTACTGGTATTATGGATTTGCCCTGGCCCGCGCCAACCAGTGTACCCTGGCAGTACCGGTCTTTCAGGCATTATTAAACAATTTACAGGGCGATGAGATCGCCATCTTTAATGCCAATGCCGGCCTGGAGCTTTGCCAACAAAACTTTGAGAATCCGCCCGAAACACTTGAAGCTACCCCTGAAAATGCCGAAGGGGAGGCGACTCCCACGCCTTAATCAGATATGGATCAACAGCTCGTTGGAAAACAGCCAACATTTCACCCGCGCCGTTCGGGTTCGAATTTCTATCGGGTCTTATTCCTGCTCAGCCTGATCTTGTTTGGAGTCTGGTTACTGCTCTCCCGGCAGCGCAACCAGATCCAGCCGCTATTTTTGCCTACCCCAACGCCGACCCGTACAGCCGGTTCTTATATCCTGGAGGCTCAGGCTCATTTTGCAGCGGGGAAGATTGATGATCCGAGCAACAATATCCCTGGAACCAGTGCCCCACCGGTAAATGATGCGATTGAGGCTTACCAGGCAGCCCTGGAGAAGGACCCTCAAAACTCTCAGGCATGGAATGAGCTGGCACGCATTCAGACCTATTCTTCACAATTACTGCGCAATGACACCGAGCGCCTCGAGCGCTTGAAAAGTGCCCTGGCGGCTGCCGATAAAGCGATTGAGATCATGCCGGATGACAGCAATAATTACGCCACCCGCGCATTCGTCAAGGATTGGTATGCTTTCAACTCATTAATTCAGAATGAAGAGCGCCAGTTGATGTTATTGGAAGCGGAAAGGGATGCCTCACGCGCTTTCCAGCTGGATCCGAACAACGCCCTGGCGCTTGCATTTTATGCTGAAATCCTTGCCGATCAAGGTAAGTGGGCGCAGGCTGAGAAGTACGCTGCCCAGGCAGTCTCCTTGGGTCCAGATTTGATGGATACCCACCGGGTGTATGCTTACGTTTTGGAGACCCTGGCTCAATATAACAGTGCCATCCAACAATATCAAAAAGCGGCAGACCTGGCTCCGAATATGACTTTTCTGTATATCCGGATTGGTCAAAACTATCGCGAAGGAATTAAAAACCCCGATCGGGCGCTGGACTATTTTGATCGCGCCGCCAGGATTAATGAGCAGCTCGGTGTGCAAAATCCACAGCCCTATATTGAGATTGCGAAAACCTATACCCAGGAAGGGCAGTTTTATGCTGCCACGCTGAATGCCCAGAAAGCGCTGGAGTTTGATCCTACCAATGCCCATACCTATGGGCAATTGGGGATCATCTCGATCCGGGCCCGAAACTATGAGGGCGCTACGCCCCTATTGCGCTGCGCCGTTGTATCCTGTACCGCGGCGGAGAATGAATTAGGCGGCATGGATGTCGAAGGTCTGCCACTGTCCAGTTTAAGTGTGGCTTATTACTATGTTGAATACGGCACTGTGCTGGCATTTTTAAGCCGCCCGGCTGAAAATTACTGCAGCGAGGCATTGGATGTGCTGCAGCAGGTTCGGGAAGGTTATCCGGATGATGTCACCTTGATGAGTATTGTGGAAGACAGCGAAGGGATATGCCGCCGGCTGGGTAGCTCTACCGGTGGGGTGACTACCGGCGACATGGTTGCCTCGACACCGACTGTGACACCTAACGGAACTCAACCTGCCATTACCCCAACTGGTGATGGATATTCACCAGGGAATTAACAAGCTATCGGATTGGACCTCCAATTTTTTCATCTGAGCATATTTGTTTTGTGTAAGAATTTCGCAAGAATCTGATTTGCCCTCTTGACTTACATCCTAAATCTGGTTATGATACGGACGCAATTAGCACTCAATCGAGTTGAGTGCTAATTTATCCCTGAGTAACAACTCTTCAAATTCTCATGCAGGAGGTAATAATGTCCATGTCTCTTAAACCCCTGGGTAACCGCGTGGTGATCGAGCCGCTCGAGCAGGAAGAAATCACTGCTGGCGGGATTGTGCTCCCCGAGACCGCCAAAGAAAAACCCCAAAAAGGGAAAGTCCTTTCCGTAGGTCCTGGTGATCGCAACGACAAAGGTGAGCGCGTGGCAATGGATGTCGCTGCAGGCGATACCGTATTGTTCGCCAAGTATTCCGGCACCGAGATCAAGGTGGATGGCAAAAAGCTGCTCATTCTGCGCGAGAGCGACATTTTAGCAATCCTGGCGTAAATTAATTTCCCAATAATAGGAGTAATCATCAATGGCTAAACAACTTATTTTCGCTGAAGAAGCCCGCCGACGTCTCTCCCGGGGTATGGAAACTCTGGCAGACGCGGTCGCAACGACCCTCGGCCCGAAAGGCCGCAATGTTGCCCTGGATAAGAAATTCGGATCCCCGACTGTGACCCACGACGGTGTAACCGTTGCGAAGGAAATTGAGCTGGAAGACCCCTTTGAAAATATGGGCGCCCAGCTGCTCAAGGAAGCCGCCACCAAGACCAATGACATTGCTGGAGATGGCACAACCACTTCTACTGTTTTAGCGCATTCGATCGTGATGGAAGGTATGCGTAATCTGGCTGCCGGCGCCAACCCGATGCTGCTCAAACGTGGCATCGAAGCTGCTACCAAAGCAGTCGCTGGAAAAATCAATGAACAGGCTATCGAGCTGACCTCCAAAGAAGACATCGCCAATGTGGCTTCGATTTCTGCCCAGGACCGCGTGATTGGTGAGCTGATTGCCGAAGTGATGGACAAAGTCGGTAAAGACGGCGTCATCACTGTGGAAGAATCCAAAGGCCTGGAATTCGAAACTGAATACGTTGAAGGTATGCAGTTTGACCGCGGCTATATCTCGGCTTACTTTATTACCGATGCCGAGCACATGGAAGCCAGCATCAGCGATCCCTATATCCTGATCCACGACAAGAAAATCTCCGCGGCTCAGGATATCGTTCCCCTTCTTGAGAAACTCGTCCAGGTTGGTCGCCGTGATTTGATCATCATCGCCGAAGATCTCGATGGCGAAGCTCTCGCGACCCTGGTTTTGAACAAACTGCGTGGCATGCTGAACGTGGTCGCTGTCAAGGCCCCTGGCTTTGGCGATCGCCGCAAGGCCATGCTGCAGGATATTGCTACCCTGACCGGCGCGACCGTGATCTCTGAAGAGACCGGCCGCAAGCTGGAAAGCGCCACGATTGCCGACCTCGGCCGCGCTGAGAAGATCGTCGTCACCAAAGACGACACCACTCTTGTTGGCGGTAAGGGCGATCCGTCCCAGATCAAAGGCCGCATCGAGCAGATCCGGGTTGAGATCGACAAGAGCACCAGCGATTATGATCGCGAGAAACTCCAGGAACGCCTGGCGAAACTCTCGGGCGGCGTTGCCATCATTCGTGTTGGCGCAGCCACTGAGACCGAGCTGAAGGAAAAGAAACACCGCGTCGAAGATGCCCTGTCGGCAACTCGTGCAGCTGTTGAAGAAGGCATCGTTCCGGGTGGTGGTGTGGCTCTGATCAATGCCATGGATGCCCTGGCAGCTCTCAAGATGGATGATGAAGACGCCAAGATTGGCGTGAATATCGTCCGCAAAGCTTTGGAAATGCCCATGCGCCGGATTGCCGAGAACGCAGGTAAAGATGGCTCTGTGATCCTGGAAGGCGTTCGCCGCGCTCAGAAAGAGAAGAAGAACAAGAATATCGGTTACAACGTCATCAGCGAAGCCTATGTTGATATGGTTAAGAATGGTGTAATCGATCCTGCCAAGGTGACCCGTGGAGCGCTGGAAAATGCTGCCTCGATTGCAGCTATGATCCTGACTACCGAAGCCTTGATTACCGACATCCCTGAAAAGGAAAAAGCGGCTCCCCCGCCGATGCCGGATTATTAAATCGATTTTTTGATCGCCTCAGTGGAGAGCAGCACGATTGCTCTCCACTGTTTTATTAGATTAATAATAGAAATTATCGGATTGGCGTTTCCACAAGTGAAAACTTTGACAAATAAGGTCCTGCATGCTATAATCCAGCAACAAGTAAGAGGTTTTTAGCTAGCCGGAAACCCGGCGAATCACAAGTTACATCGCTCCCAGAACGGGCGGGTGGCCTAATCAATAGATTTAGACGCACCCGGTTGTAATCTGAATATGGATACAGTAACATGAGCCCCAGCTGGAAAACTCCTGATGGGGTTCGTTTTCTTAATATTAGATAGGATAATTGTATGAGTAATCAAAAACTTAGAATAATCCCCCTGGGTGGACTGGGGGAAGTCGGGAAGAATATGATGGCCTACGAATTTGGGGAGAATATCCTCATTGTCGATACCGGCATGATGTTTCCCGAGAATGATATGTTGGGGATCGACTATATCATCCCCGATTTTCAATATGTGCTGGATAAACGCCAGAATGTGCGCGGCATTATCGTAACCCACGGTCATGAAGATCATACCGGGGCGATCAAACACGTGCTTGAAGAGATCGATGTGCCCATCTATGCAACCCCGTTGACGCGCGGTTTGTTAGAGGTCAAGCTCGCCCGGGAAGGGGTATTAAGCAAAGCCAGGTTGGAGACCGTGCATGCCGGGGATGCAATTCAGGTCGGGCCGTTCAAGGTGGAATTTTTCCATGTCAGCCACTCCATTCCGGATTGTGTTGGTCTGGGGATAACGACGCCGGCCGGGCTGGTGATCCATACCGGGGATTATAAATTTGACCATACCCCGATCGATAACTGGCCAACTGATTATGCCAAGCTGGCTGAGTTAGCCGGACGGGGTGTGTTGGCCCTGTTGGCGGATTCGACCAATGCCGATAAGCCAGGCTGGACTCCGTCTGAGCGAGTGATCGATCCAGCGTTCGATGAAGTCTTCCGCAATGCAAAAGGGCGGATTATCATCGCCAGCTTCGCCTCGCTGATCTCACGCATGCAGCAAGTTGGTAATGCGGCCATCCGCCAGGGTCGAAAAATGGCTTTTGTAGGCGCCAGTATGGTTGAAAACGCCAAAATTGCCAGCAAATTGGGATATTTAGATTTACCCGATGATCTTCTTGTTCCCCTTGACCAGGCGCTGAAGCTGCCTCACCATCAGGTGGTGTTGATGTGTACCGGTACCCAGGGTGAGCCAACCTCGATCATGGGCCGGCTGTCCACGGGCACCAATCGCCAGTTCGATATCACCCCAAGTGATACCGTTGTCCTTTCATCGCACCCCATCCCGGGCAACGAGGAAACGGTCTATCGCACCATCAATCGCCTGTTCCGGCGCGGCGCGAAGGTGATTTACGAAGGGATTGCCCCGGTGCACGTCTCCGGGCACGCCAGCCAGGAAGAAATGAAACTGCTTCTACACCTGGTTAAGCCCAAGTATTTTATTCCGATCCATGGTGAGCTGCGTCATTTACACCAGCATTCTGCGATTGCTCAGCAGATTGGTGTGCCCAAGGAAAATATCGCGATCATTGAAAACGGTCAGGTGGTTGAGTTCCATAACGGAGAAATGCGCCTGGCAGAGCGGATCAAAGGCGGCTGGGTATTTGTAGATGGTTATGGGGTAGGCGATGTTGGTCCCAGTGTGATCCGTGAGCGAGAAGCGCTGGCAAGGGATGGGTTTGTGTTGATAAACCTGACCCTGGATCAGTATTCGCATCGCTTGCTCGATGACCCGGAAATCATTACGCGTGGGTTTATCTACACCCGGAATGGCGGCGAGGACTTGATTGCTGAGACTCGCGACCTCGTTCGAGAGACAGTGAGCAGTGGGACCGCCAGGATCGAGGATGATATCCAGGAAACTGTTAAATCATTCTTGTTCAATAAGACTCGGCGGAGACCCATGATCTTTGTCTCGCTGACCCACGCCTGATCTGGCGATAATCAATACGCCCCCGTTTTCTTAATCGGGGGCGTTTTCATTTTCGTCATCCACTGATTCCCACCCCGCTTTTCCAACCAGCGGCACAAAGGCTACCGGAGCTACAGCTTCATGCTCAAAGCCGGCTGGCGTTCGCCGCCAGCGCTCCAGGGACTGCCCCGTCCACTTGCCTACCGGGATAACCAGCCGGCCTCGCTCGCTTAATTGATCCAGGAGCATTTTCGGAACGCTCGGCGCACCGGCGGTCACCAGGATGGCCTCAAACGGGGCATATTCTGCCAGTCCAAGGCTGCCATCCCCCACATGAAAACTTACATTTCGGATACCCAGCCCCTGGATTACTTGCCTGGCTGCCGCTGAGAGCGCTGCATACCGTTCGATTGTATGTACTTTCGCCGCCAATTGTGCCAGGATTGCGGCCTGGTAGCCGGAGCCGGTGCCGATCTCTAACACCGATTCTGAGCCATTCAGATGTAACATTTGGGTCATCAGGCCGACGATATATGGCTGTGAGATAGTCTGGCGATACCCAATTGGAAGAGGGCGATCCTGGTAAGCAGCCTGACGCAGCTCTGGGGGAATGAAAAGATGGCGGGGGACTTCGCTCATGGCTTGAAGTACAGGCTCATCCACGATACCCCGCCGGGCGATCTGCTCGCTAACCATTGCTCGCCGCTCCAGAGCATAAATGTGATCCAGGGGATCTGCCTCGAGAAGCATACTTTGATTCGAACCTCAGGCCTGTGTCTTTAGAAATGAACGCCAAAATTCATCCCGCTCACCAGGAATAAAGGGCCAATATAAGCCCAGGCGATCTACCAGTCCGGCGTAGCGCTCAGACAGCGCGCTGGGCAGCTCCTGAGGTGTGCATTCAACTGCAAATGTCGCCAGCATCTCATTGCTGATCAAAGCTGGCATCGCCTGCCATTGTTTGCGAGACGCCAGATGGGAGAGCTGCTCAGCAATCTCCTGCCAGCCGTGCGAGGCCATCACGTTTATATATGAGGGAGTGGAAGCATAAAATGCAATCTGCTGGCGAACAAATTCTCGCTCGCCAGGGTTGGTCACGCAAAATGCAGTGCAGGCAATTTTCAAGTCGCCGCGGCTTCGACCGCTGCGCTGCAGGCCTTCCTGGATGCCGGGAAACAGGACCTGTTTTAAGTATTCTGGGGAATGAAAGGGATGGACCAGGAAACCATCGGCAGCTTCGCCTGCCAGGCGCGCCAGGCCAGGATTTACCCCGGCGATATAGATCGGAATTTCGGGAAA
>JAJZSS010000389.1 GCA_021849525.1 Chloroflexota bacterium | reverse complement strand
CATCTCTTCTGGCTGATCGGCTTCCGCAACCGCCTGCTGGTGATGATCAACTGGGCCTGGGATTATTTATTTTACGAACGGGCGGTGCGCCTGATTACTGCGCAGGGAACAATTGAATCGCAGCCCAAATCCTCTACTCCGGACGCATGATGCGGAAATGTTCTTGGGAATGGGAACCCTTACTCGGCGCTGCCATTGTTGGCCTCTGTCTCGCAGGTGATGATCGGCAGGGCGACGCGCAGATCAATATTCCGAGCCTACAATCGTTAAAAAAAAGGGGGCTGCCCGGGCATGCAGCCTGACAGCCTCCTTGTTCATCGTAGGAGAATGCTCGCGGTCCGGAATTGCCCCCGGCTATTTCCACACCTGGCGCAAGACTCGCATAACATTCCCGCCCACTATTTTAGCGATTTCGCTATCCGCATAACCGTGTTTAACCAGCCAGCGAACGATATTCTTCGAAGCCTCCGTGGGGTTCTCCAGGCCTTTGACGTAGGGCACCTCTTCGTATTCTACTTCTACATTTGAGGTATCCTGCTTGGATAAGTGCCCGGCGAAGACATGGTGTAAGCCAACGTGATCGCCATAGAGCGAGTCGATTCCAAAAGCCACATGGTCAATGCCCACCAGGTTAGCAACGTATTCGAAATGTTCCATCACCGAGTCGATGTCGTGGGTATTATGGGTTTTGGTCATTGTGGTGTGGGGCGCCGATTCGATGCCTACCACACCTCCCCGGGCGGCAATCGCCTGGATCAGATCATCGGTGAACAGGCGTTTGCTGTTCCACAAGGAACGCGCCCCTACATGGCTGGCAATAATGGGAGCTGCTGAGTGCTCAACCGTATCACGGCCGGTTTTTGGCCCACAGTGTGAGATATCGATCAGCATCCCAACCTGGTTCATGCGCTGAACGGCTGCCTTACCAAATTTGGTCAGCCCGGCGTCATTGTCTTCTTTCAAGCCATTGCCCAGGGCATTCGATTCTGAATATGTTACCCCCAACATGCGGACACCCAGGCCATACAGAATATCGATCCGGTCGAGTTCGTTCTCGATCGGCCCAGCACCTTCCATTACTGGTACCCAGGCGATCCGGCCGCACTGGTGGGCCTGTTCGATGTCTTCCACTCGCTTGCATTGGACCAGAAAATCCTGGTGGGCGATATCACACAGCCGCATACCCAGATCGTGCAGCACATCCGTCCATTTCCAACCGGATTTGGAGGTAATCGTGCAGGTCCCATCCATCATATTATCAAAGACACAGTCGATGTATGACAGCGAAAGCGCCTCGTATGCACAAAATTCCCGTCCATCACGATTGTAAGGAACGGTCTGGGCAATATCCTTGGGGAAGAAGGTGGGGTGTTCGTGGAGAGCGATGACAATATTGTCACGTGCAAAGACCTCGACACGTTTTTCTTCCTCGGGTGTAAGTGGAACAAGATATTCACCAACCCAATTCCAGGGTGCAAACTCATACTCTGGATAATCGCGGCCGGGTTTGAGATATGAATAGGCCTGATAGCCTTTGTAGGCGGTCTTTATTCCCATAGTGAGTCCTTTCTGTTTTATCTGGGACAAGAATTTGCGGTGTACGCCACACTTGTGCGCACACCGCAAATTCAGCGTGAGTAGAATCGTGAACTACTTGACCTGGTAGACGTTGATCAGGTCCTTGGCATCCACGAATCCGTAGAGACCCGGGGTTAACTGCCAGCCGGCGAACTTCTTGGAGTAACCATAAGCATTAATCCGCACCCATGTATTCACAGTCGGGAGTTCTTTAACGAACTCCTCCTGGAACTGGTTCATGAGCTCCACCCGTTTCGCATAGTCGGGTTCCTGCTTGACCGCAGTGAGGATCTCATCGATCTTTTCGTTCTTGAATTCCATGAAATTCAGCTGAGCTGTCGAAAGATAAACTGTATCGAGGGATGAATCAGCGTCGTCGATGACACCCCAGTCGATGGCATTGATGTCATAGTTGTGGCCTGCTGTTACCCGTTCGGTGTACGTGGCTGGCTCAACCATCAAGATATTAATCTTGACGCCGGCTGCTTCAGCGTTGGCTTTGAATACATTCGCAATGGCATCGGCATTGGCAGTCGTCGTGCGCATAATCAACTCAAATTCCAATTTGGTGCCATTGGCGCTCTCGCGCACGCCGTCATTATCGGTATCTTTATAGCCTGCGTCTTCCAGAACCTGTTTGGCGCCTTCGACATCAAATGCGGGAAAAGTAATATTGGACGCGACCAGATCGGTGTAGACCGGTGAGATGGGAGTATCCATTCTGATTGCGCCACCCTGCATGGCGATATTCACCAGGGCATCGCGATCAATGGTCATGGCTAATGCCTTACGAACGTTCACATCGGCGAGCAGCTCGTTTTTATAGCTGAAGCTAAAATAGCCATAACCCAAAGATTTCACCCGCTCAATCCCGAATTGGTCGGGGGCCGATTCGAGCTGTTTTTGGGCTGCCATAGGCAGTGCCGAGCCGGAAACATCCACTTCACCGTTCATCATCGCCAGAACCAGAGCGTTAGGATCTGGGTAGATGCGGAAGGTGATTGTTTCCACGTAAGCGCCTGCTCCGTTATTGGCCAGCGGCCAATCAGGAACACGCTCAAGCGAATAGTATTCACCCTTCTTGAATTCTTTGATTTTGTAAGGACCGTAACCAACCCCGTTGTACTCGAAATTCATTGGATCGGTAACGCCTTCATAAATATGCTTGGGCATAATGTCGATCCAGAACCCCACCTGGCTGGCAAAATTGGCACTGGGATTGTTGAGGGTGAAACGGGCCGTGGTTTCATCGACAACCTCAGCCAATGCGACATCACTGAACATATCCGCACCGTAGCTTAACTGGTATTCGGGCAGGTACTGCGATGTGAAGACCAGGTCCTCTGCAGTCAACGGTACGCCATCGTGCCAGGTGAGTCCTTCGTGCAGCTTGAGGGTATATACTTTCCCATCATCACTGACCTGGTATTCTTCCAACACAAACGGAACTTTGTTGCCGTTCTCGTTCGTTACCATCATACTGGGTAAAACAAGGTTCATAACCAGTGAGGAATTCAGGTCATTTGAAATCCAGGTGGCCAGATTGTACGGGTCACCGGTCAACCCAACAACCAGGTTGCCTCCCACCTCAGGCTCAGCCGCGGCAGGCTCAGCGGGTGCTTCGG
>JAJZSS010000388.1 GCA_021849525.1 Chloroflexota bacterium | reverse complement strand
TCCGATCTATGGGGTATCCTCTTCAAACGCCGGCTCATCTGGAGCCAGGGTCCCAAAGACTTCGTCGGTGGAGATGTGGTGAAATCGCACCTCCTGGCTGGTGGCTTTATTCTCTACCAACCAGTATGCCCGGCAGGCTTCCAGCAGGGTGTGGGTGCCGATGATATTCGTCTGGATGAACGAGCCGGGATCCAGGATCGAGCGATCGACGTGCGATTCGGCGGCAAAGTGTACGATCGTATCGATCTGGTGTTTGTGTAAGAGCTCGTCCACCAGCGGGCGATCACAGATATTCCCCTGTACAAAAGTGTGCCTCTCCGGATCAGGCAGCTCGTTAAGATTCTCCAGGCTGCCGGCATAGGTCAGAAGGTCCAGGTTGACGATTTGGACTCCCGGTTCGGCAGCCAGCAGGTAACGCACAAAATTTGATCCGATAAAGCCGGCCCCGCCGGTCACCAGTACATTCTGCATGCTGCCTCCTGGAGTTGCTGATTATTCATAGAGCTCGGCCTCGGACAGGCGCAGGCCCTGGGCGTCTTTGGGAGAAAGCAGCGTGGGCTGGCCTGCGACCAAAGGCCAGGTAATCCTCAGAGCCGGATCGTCCCAAAGGATGGTGCGTTCCCATTGGGGAGCATAATAATCGGTTGTCTTGTAATGGATTTCAGCCCACTCACTCGACACATAAATACCATGCCCGAAGCCCGGCGGAACCCAGAGCTGGTGTTTATTTTCTGCACTGAGGGAGATACCGACCCATTCGCCGAAAGTTGGAGAATTCCGGCGCAGGTCCACAGCTACATCGTAAATTTCGCCCACCAGTACCCGGACCAGTTTGCCCTGTGCCTGCTGGATCTGGTAATGTAAGCCGCGTAAGGTCCCCTGGCGTGAGCCGGACTGATTGTCCTGCACAAAATTCGCGTTGATACCGGCTGCGGCAAAGCGCTGCGCCTGGTAAGTTTCCATGAAGAAACCGCGGGCGTCGCCAAAGACTTGGGGTTCGATCAGGATGACATCAGGAATGGAAGTGGGTGTGAAGCGCATACAACCGGGCATTCTCTCACAGGTAACAGGCTTCGTCAAGCAGGCCGGCGCGGCTCAGGCTTGGGCAAAGTATTTCCGGAACCAGAGCCGGGCGCGTAGTGGCAACCGGCCATAAATCCAGGGACGGATCCTGGCTTTGAATACCAGCGGTGAAAACCAGCTTCCACCTTCGCGATAGTGGACGCGCAGCATCTCTGGCCAGCAGCGGTCGTCCGAGATGACTGACTTGCCAGAGGCGTGCAGGCGAAAATTCGCCAAGCGCCGGGGGATATACAGCAGGCGAGATACTTTCGCCAGGCGCACCCACAGGTCGTAATCCATCGCAAAGTAAAAACTCGGATCGAGCGGGCCGACCTGTTTCCACAGGCTGGCGCGGAAGAAGGCGCTTTGCTGGGGAATGTGTACATATCCCCTTCTCAAACGCGCATAATCTGTTTGTGCAGCGGGGAAGCTGCCCAGCGTTTGCCCCTGCTCGTCGATCAGATTGGCATCTCCATAAACCAAACCAACATCGGGATGCTGGGCCAGGCTATTCACTGCCTCGCTCACTGCACCGGGCAGATAAGTATCGTCTGAGTTCAACCAGGCGAGGATGTCTCCCTGCGCTCGTCCAAAGCCTTTGTTGATGGCGTCGGTTTGGCCCCGGTCCGGCTCGGTGACCCAGCCTGCCAGGCGGCTGGCGTAACGCTGGATGATCTTGATACTGCCATCAGTCGAGCCGCCATCGATGATCCAGTATTCCAGGTTGGAGTAATCCTGATCCAGCACCGAGCGGATGGTTTCTTCCAGGAATTGAGCCTGATTGAAAGATGGGGTAACAATCGAGACCAGCGGTTTTTGGTCCGGCATCTCGGGGGCTGGTTTCATTCCCAATCCAGCTCCGGGTAGAAATGCTGGGTGACGGATTCTGTTAACGCACGGATGCGGTGGATTTCGCCGGGATCCAGGCGTTTTTTCCAGTTCTGCAGGTTCGCCTGGCTGTTCAGGCGGTAGGCATGGACCGCTTTACGCGAGACTTCCCCAGGATTATCTGCACTGCTGCTATTTTCGATCGTGTTTTTTGCCTTTTCGTTTAAGTTCAAGCCTAGAGTGGCGTAAAGTCCACGAAAGCCATTCACAGGGTCCAGCGAAAGGTCTTCGTGGCGCACAACCTGGAAATCCGGATAACGGCTTTGAAAACAGGTGACCGTCTGGTAGACCATTTGCCATAACAGGCTGCCCTGCCCGATCACATCCTCTCGCTTCTCCAACATGGCCTCCATCTGAGGGCGGTATGGCTCCAGCCAATCGCGCATCAGAAAGGGTTGTTCGAGCAAGTCTTTAAAATCGAATACCCAGCCCAGCCGCTTCAGGCTGCTGACAAATGCCGCCGGGTGGCGGATGGTGATTACGACCTGGCAGCCCAGGCGTTCCTTGAACCAGGGCGCCGAGAATACTGCAAATGGATCTTTGAGCAATGGCCGCTGCTTCCGCAGCCGGCCTTGCAGAAAGATACCCGCGTCCCTTCCCATACGCATCAGGTCTTTGCGCGACTGCAGGGAACGCAGCTCAGCCAGCAGGTGATAACGAAAGCCGAATGTCTGGCGGAAACCGTCCAGATATAAACCTTCATTATCAGCGCAGATATAAGTGTACCAGTGGGTAGTGGGGACAGAGTACACCCCCGGACGGTGCCAGATATTTAATGGCTCGCTGATGTAGGCGGATTCTCTACTGGCTGTAAGCATTTTCCCGACCCAGGTTGTGCCGGTGCGGTGGGCTCCGGTGACCAGGATTGGTGAATGGGTGGTCGGCGTCACGGTTGGGGGTCCTTCGGGGTTGCCATGGCAGGCGAGTTCCGCTGGCGGGCCAGACGATAATACAGGCGATCCAATTTCCCCAGACCGACCAGGCTCAAGGCAGCATAGAGCATGCGGTGCCAGTGCTGCAAGGTGAAGCCGGGATGGTAGCGCAGCGCCTGCATATACGCCCTCAGCGCAGGTCGAGGCTGTCTCCCGTCGAGTAAGTAGCGAGCCTTAAGCCGGTATGCCCCGGCGGTTATCCGGCCGCGCCGACTGGCAAAGATTGGCTGAAATTCGGGCTGGTTCTTGATCCAATCGAGAATGCGCAGAATCTCATCACCAAATTCGGCTGCCTGGAGTACGTTTTTTGCACCCGGGTGCTGGCGA
>JAJZSS010000387.1 GCA_021849525.1 Chloroflexota bacterium | reverse complement strand
TCCGATCTAATATCGAGCAACCTATCAGGGAAATGGGACCTCCTGGGCACCAGCGGCGCTTAATATCGATACATATGCCGGTTGGCGGGGCGATGCCTTGAACAACCCGAATGAAGACCGCGGCTGGTTAATGCGATTCAGCATCTATTACCAAAGTCTCGGCCTGAGTTCAAAGCCCCCGGAAGGGACTCTATGGAAACTGGGCATTATCGTCAATGATCGCGATGATAGCAGCAGGAGGGAAATCAATCCGGGTCGCTGGCCTGAGAACATCCAGATCGATAATCCAGGGAGTTGGGGAGAATTGTATTTCGGGATTCCCAAACTACCTGCCCCAGCCACTCCCCAAACCGGCACGGTAACCATTCGCCAGGGTTTGCAGAACGCCGTTGTACCGGATGCTGCAGTGGGTGGAACGGTTGATAATCTGTGCCCGGGCGACTCGCATTTCATCTGGAATGTATGGGGAAATTCAAATTTCTCCGGCGCTGAAAGCCTGAACATCCAGAATCAATCCGATGTCGCCGATTGGCCCTGCTTCGCCAAGTACTACGTGAATTTTCCGCTCGATCAAATTCCGCCGGGAAAAGTAATTCAATCCGCATCCCTGATCCTGCATCATTGGGGAAATAATGGACCCAGTAATTTAGCATTGGACTCGATTATTCACGTTTATTCGGTTGCAGAAGATTGGAATGAAGCAGCCATTACCTGGAATAATGCTCCGATGGCGCTTGAGAACCTGGATCTTATCCGTATTCCCCTCGTTGATTGCACCAACGGGACCAGCCGCTGGTTCTGGCCCTGCACTCCTCGCACCTGGGACGTAGGGCGGGCAGTCAGCCAGGCCTATCAATATGGGCAGCCGGTCCGCCTGGCGCTGTATTCTTCGGATTCTGCCATGCACAGCGGGAAATTATTTACCTCCTCTGATGTTGACGATTGGAATGCGGTCGGCCGTCCGACCCTGGTGATAACCTACGGCGACCGGTAAGTTTGCTAAAAATACCCTTTTAGCTGATAACAAAAAAAGCGGAACCGTGTGGCTCCGCTTTTTGTTTGCTGGGATTAAAAATCCAGGCTGCTATTTCTGATGGGCTTGCGGTTCCTTGGCGAGTATACTTTTTTCCTTCTTTGAAGGTACTTTCACGGATGGTTCACGCCGTGCGTCGTCTTCTTTATCGTAATAAGCTGAGCGATAATAGCTGGTGTAGTAAGTACTGCTCTCCGGAACTCCGTTGACGACAACTCCGACGATTCTGGCACCAGTACGCATAACCTGTTCTTTCATGGCCTTGATGTGCGAACGGCGAGTATGCCCGGCGCGCACGACCCACAGGACTGCATCTACCTTTGCGGCCATAATTGCAGCATCCGCCACGATAAACGGAGAGCTATCGATGACCACCAGATCGCACGATTTTTTTGCTTCATCAAGAAATTGATCCATCTTTTCAGAAGCCAGGAGCTCGGTTGGATTGGGCGGCAGGGTACCGGTCGTGAGTACGGTAAGGTTGCCTTCTTTCGTGTTCCGAAGCACATCCTTAATATTCATGTGGTCCCGAAAGATATCACTTAAACCAGAACGATTATTAATCCCCAACAGAGTATGAACATTGGGCCGGTGAAAATCTGCGTCGATGAGGACCACTTTCTTTTCTGTTTGAGCCATGACGAAAGCCAGGTTTACTGCAATCGTTGTCTTGCCAGCCTCAGGATCGGCGCTGGTGACCAGAATGGTGCGAATCGGCGAGGCGGCATCCGCGAATGCAATATTGGTCCGTAGATATCGGAAGGCTGGCCCAATCCGCGAATGGGGATCGGTTACGATCTCGGCACGATCCTGTCCCTTGGGTATCTCGCCGATATAACCAATCACAGGCAGCTGGATGAGGTCTTTAATCTCTTCCGGAGTTTTCAATGTGTCATCGAGATACTCTATGACATAAGCTGCAGTGGTTGCCAGGACCAGACCCAGAGCGGCTGCCAGGAGGACCGATGAGAACCGGTTTGGACCAATCGGTTGGTTGGGTAGATTTGCCGGATCGATGATCGTGATGGTGTTCACCGCGCCGCGTTGCGAATTTGAAAGCAAAGTAGAGTAATTGCTTTGGAGATCGCTTCTTTTTGCCTGCAGGGCAGTAATCTGCGCCTGGGTATCGGAGATCTCGCGGGCGGAGTCCAGGTCTCCCAGCATACCCTGCAGGCGATCGATCTCTGTAGTTGTGTCTTTGATTTGAACCTGGAGATTGTCCAGCTGCTCCTGGATGAACTGCTGCCTTTCAGCATCTTCAGGATTTTCGCTGGTCGGACTGCGCAGGATCAGCTGATTGGCCAGCTCAGCAGCAACAGCCTGGGCTCGCTCAGGAATCGTATCTGTAACTGTGATTTCGATGACCTGGCTGTTGGTGAGCGCCGTGGCAGAATAGGCGGGCAACCAGTTGAGACCCAGGGCTTGCTGGGTTGAATTCCGCACCGGCTCGCGCATCGCGATATCGGCGTAAGTAGCTGCCAGCTGCTGAGTCAGATAGAATTCGTTACTGGAGGGATTGGGATCGTTGATCGTTCCACCGATCATCAGCGTGGTCGTCGCCAGATACATGGGTGGTTGGCGCAGGGTTGCCAGAAAGCTGGCAGCCGCCGCGACGATCAGCGCCCCGAGTATCAGCCACCACCAGCGTTTTAGCGGTCTGAGGAGCTCTTTTATTTCCATGAAAATAATCTCAAAATGCCACAGCTCATAATGCCCACTATTATTGCAATAATACCCTGATTTTATCAGGATCAGCAATACATTTTTATCAGAAATCTCTCATTTTATTACTTTTGCATCGCCCGTTGATAGATCCCCACTAGTTGGGCAACAATAGATTCCCAATTATGACAGCGTTGGACATATTCCAACCCGGCTTGACCAATTTGGGAACGGAAGTCAGCATTTTGGAGGAGGTTAACGACGTTATCGGCAAAATCACGAGGTTGGTTTGCAACCAGAATGTGTACGCCAGGGGTGGTTGATAATGCCGAGATTGCCTGAGGACTGGTAACAACCGGAGTCGCACACGCCATCGCTTCCAGCACTTTATTCTGAATCCCTGCACCATATGGAACAGGTGCAACAGCCAATGTGGCCTGGCGAAGATATGGTCGGAGATCAGTTACAGTACCGGTCACGACAATCCGAGAATCCTGCATGAGAGCCTGAAGTTGGGGAGGC
>JAJZSS010000386.1 GCA_021849525.1 Chloroflexota bacterium | reverse complement strand
TGATCGATGGAAAAGATCCGCGCAGTCTTCAATAACCTGCAGCAACGCCGAAAACTGCTGACTCTGACCAGTGGGGGATTAATCCTGCTGGCATTGGGCGCTGATTTCTTCTTCGGCTGGCGTGGCGTCTACAACGCCGCCATGGTTGCCGCGGCGCTCACCGCCGGCTGGGATATCGGCCTGCGCGCCTTTGCCAGCCTGCGCAACCGCCATGTCAGCATCGAGCTGCTGGTCACCATCGCTACGCTTGGTGCGCTGGTCATCGGCGAGTATTGGGAAGCCGCCGCGGTTACCTTCCTGTTCATCTTCGGCGCTTACCTGGAGGCGCGCACCCTCAGCCAGACTCGACAGGTGCTCAAAGGGTTATTGGATCTGGCGCCCGTCACCGCCACCGTGGTTCGCGAGGGCGTGCAGATTGAGATTCTGCCTGATGAGGTGGAGGCGGATGAGATGGTGTTGATCAAGCCCGGTACGAAAGTATCGGTGGACGGTGTGGTGGTCGATGGCCGGTCGCACGTGGATGAAAGCGCCATCACCGGCGAGCCTATGCCGGAAGAGAAGGTCCCGGGTGGCCGGGTATTTGCTGGCACAGTTAATCAGTCCGGTTTGTTAAAGGTGCGCGCCACCGGAGTGGGCGCTGATACCACCCTGGCGCGCATCATTCGGCGGGTGGAAGAAGCCCAGGATGAAAAGGCCCCTACCCAGCGTTTTATCGAGCGCTTTGCTCAATGGTACACGCCGTTTATTATCGGCTTGAGCATCGTCGTCTATCTCATTACCCGGGATATTGAGCTGGCGCTTACGCTGCTGGTGATCGGCTGCCCGGGTGCGCTGGTCATCTCGACCCCGGTATCGGTTGTCGCCGGGATCGGTCGCGCCGCCAAAGCCGGGATCCTGATCAAGGGCGGCGAATACCTGGAAAATGCCGGGAAGATTTCAGCGATTGCCCTGGATAAGACCGGCACGCTGACCCGCGGCAAGCCCCAGGTAACAGATATCATCCCCCTGACGAATGTTCCCAACCCCGGTGTGAGCGGCGTCAACGGCACCTGGAATCCGGAACAGGCGTCGATCTTACAGTGGGCGGCGATCGTCGAAGCAAGCTCTGAACATCCTCTGGCACGCTCAATTTTGAGTGAAGCCCAGAGCCATGCCCTCGTCCCGGCGGCGGAGCACTTTGAGACCTGCACCGGGCGGGGTGTCAAAGCCAGCTACCAGGGCCATACCCTGGGTGTGGGCTCGCTGGATATGATGTCCGCCCTCCATGTGGCGGTCAACGGCAGCTCGGGTGAGGTCATGTCCGGCCTGAAAGCCGAGGGGAAAACCGCAGTCCTGGTGTCTTTGGACCAGAAGGCTGTCGGTGTGATCGGGATCTCCGATCCCATCCGGGAGACAACCCCGGCGATGATCCAGCGCCTGAAGGAAACGGGCGTCAAACGGATTGTGATGCTGACCGGCGACGACGAGCTGACAGCCCGCAGCATTGCCCACGCTGCTGGCATCGAAGAGGTGCGCGCTGGCTTGCTTCCGGAAGATAAGCTGGCGGCAATTCGTAAGCTCAAAAAGCAAGGGCATGTGGTGGCCATGGTAGGTGACGGGATTAATGACGCCCCTGCCCTGGCAGCCGCCGATATCGGGATCGCCATGGGCGCTGCCGGTTCAGATATTGCGATCGAGACCGCCGATATTGCCCTGATGGCAGACGACCTGATGAAAATCCCCGAAGCGGTCCGGATCTCGAAGGCAACGCTGCGCAATATTCATCAGAACGTCGCCATTGCCCTGCTGACTGTCAGCGGGCTATTGTTAGGAGTATTGTTGGGAGAAGTTCATATGGCTGGCGGCATGCTCATCCATGAGGCTTCGGTGTTGATTGTGATTTTGAATGGCATGCGCCTGCTGCGGATGGGATAACGATATCGACAGTCCATAAACGGCGAGCGCTGGTTAGCCCGGTGCTCGCCTATGGGATTAACGCTGGAGGAACCCAGAAGCCTCCGTAGCCAAAGTAGACCACTGTCAAAGCCAGTATCAATAGAAATACCCCGGCTCCGATCAGGATCCGGTCTTTGGTCTGGTACTTTAATTCTTCCAGCCAGGTGCGGGGACCAATTCCAAAGGCGCGCAGGTCCATGGCGTCGATAATATCTTCACTGCCCATGATAGCGTGGATGGTTACCGGGACGATGATAGGCGCCAGGCGGCGGACCTGTTGGAAAATGCCTCCGCTGATCCGCTCCAGCTCGTATCCGCGGGCGCGCTGGGCGTCCATCGTCAGCTGGAAATCGCGGCCAAAGGTGGGGATAAAGCGCATGGTCAAATCCATCGCGTAGGCGATCTTATCTGGCAGGCCCAGGCCGCGAAACGTAATTCCATAGTGGGATGGGTTCAGTGAGTAAGGGATCAGGATCGTCATTACTGCGATGCTGAAAACCCGCACCAGCTGGCTGAGGGCGAAAAACAGGCGCTCGATGGTGATATCGAGGGTAGGCCGCCACCCGAAGATCGTGAATGGCGCGACGAACTTGTGCAAGGAGTGCTCGACGGTGTAGACTTCTTCGCCACCTCGCCCGGTCAGAAAGGTGAGGAAGGCAAAGACGATCACAAAGCCGCCGATGAATAAAAATGCGCGGCGGATCTCATGCCAGCGGATTCCTGACGTAAACAGCACCACCAGGGCGATCACCAATAACGGCAGCAGGAAACGCACATCCCAGAAAAACAGGGTGGTCGCCAGAAAGCAGCCATAAAAGATAATCCAGGCTCGGGGATCAAACCATTGGATCAGGGATTTACGTTTGCGGTAGCGCCAGGTGACCAGCATGGAAATTCTCCACCGGGTCCGCAGGCAGCTTCCAACTCCGGACCCGGCGACGATTTGATAACGATCAGCGCCCGGACTGGCGCTGGACAGCCGCGTAGGCTGCCACCAGCAGGGGCACCAGGATCGCGGCAAAGATCAGGTTCGGCCCGGCAGCCGGCAGGAATTCACCCACAATCGCCGCCGCCGGCGAAAAGCCGTTGATCCAGATATCGGAGATGGCCGCGAATCCAATGCCGAGGATATTCCCCAGCATGCTCCAGGTTACTGCCGCCGCGGCGTCGACATTATCGCGGAACAAGAATCTAACCGTGATGCAGATGCAGCAATCAGCCACTCGTATTTACATCCTCTTGTAATCCTCACAGCCGACTGCCTCCCTATTATGCTGTGTAATATTCAGGGAAATGA
>JAJZSS010000385.1 GCA_021849525.1 Chloroflexota bacterium | reverse complement strand
GATAAAACGACCCGCAGGGTGGTGTCGACCGCTTCAAGCTCCTCGCAAACCAGGCCCAGGGTAATGTAATCCAGACCCTGTCCACCATAACGGACCGGCAGGCAAATACCCAGGATGCCCAGCTCACCCATCCGCTCCAGGACGAATGGAGCCATTTCCTGGCGGCGATCATAATCTTTAATAATGGGAGCGACCTCGCGGCGGGCAAATTCACGCACCATCTGCTGCGCCATGCGGTGTTCTTCACTCAGCTCAAAATCCATATTGGCGCCTCCATATATGAGAAAATAATGCGCTGCCCCCATGGCTCTAATCCTGCACCAGATTATGATACTACACACCATCTTGCCTGGCTATCCAACGGGCCTGGCACACCAAAATAGATCCAGACAGTGCACTGTGGGTGAGGATATAATCACGCGTATGGATGAAAATTTTCGCCAGTCAGCTCGCGTGATTCTCCGGATAACGCTTGTCCTGATTCTGACGCCACTGCTGGGGCTGGGCGCTCAATCCCATGCCGCCAGTCATGAGCTCAGGCGCGCCCAACACGCTCTTGACCTGGGGATGAATCTGGCAGCCTCCCAGCATCTCAGCAGAGCCGCCCAACAACTGCCATCGCGACCCGAGTTGTGGGTGCAGGCCGGCAGCCTGGCTCTGGAAGGCGGCGACCCCCAGGCGGCTGTTCAGCACTTTGAAACTGCCGCCGGCCATGGATTGAGCGAATCCGGGCAGCTCCAACTCGGCGATGCTTACTTGCAAACTGGCGACCGCGATTCCGCACGGCTCATCTGGGAGAACCTCGCCAATCAGGAGAAACCCAATCCAGAAGCTCTCGAACGTCTGGTCAGGTTCAATCTCGAAAACGGGGATATTTCAGGAGCCACCGCCTCACTCCAGGCCCTGACGACCCTGCAGCCTGACAACGCCCACAATTATTATCAGCTCGGCTTGCTGGTTGCCACCCGGGATCCCGAAGCCTCGCTGGTCTATCTTGCTCGGGCTGCAGAGCTGGATGCAGACTTCACTGCCCGGACGCGGACCCTGCAGCGCGGGATTAGCACCTCGCGCCTGGACGATGATCCTGCTTACCGGCTGATGGGCGCCGGACGCGCCCTGGCCAGCCTGGAAGAATGGCAGTACGCTGCCGAGGCTTTTCGCCAGGCGACCATTGTTCGACCGGATTACGCTGATGCCTGGGCCTATTTAGGTGAGGCACTACAACACGCTCCTTCAGAGAATCTGCCTCAGGAAACTGGGTTCGCTGAGTTGGAGAAAGCTCTGGAGATCGACCCCCGATCGCTATCGGCGACAACCCTCCTGGCCTTATACTGGCAGAGGCAAAGCCGTTACGACCTGGCGCTGGAGGCGATCCAGTCTGCGACTGCATTGGCCCCAAATAATCCGGTTCTCCAGGTTGAGCTCGGAAACACACTGGCGCTCCAGGGGGATCTGGAGGCTGCCTACCTGGCCTATCTGCAGGCCATCCGGTTGGCGTCCACGGATCCAGGCTACTATAACTTTCTGGTTGGATTCTCACTGACTTATGACTATCACGTCAGGGAGATCGCTCTGCCAGCCAGCCGCCAGGCTTTACTTTTATCTCCCAACGACCCTGCCAGCCTGGATACGATGGGGCAGGTACTCCTGCAGCTCGGAGACCTGGTTAACGCTGAACGCTTTTTTACCCGCGCAATTGAAAGCGACTCACATCATGCTTCTGCCCATTTACACCTGGGTATGCTATATCTCGTGCTGAATCAAGGGGAACAGGCGTACCATTCATTATCCCAGGCGGTCAGCCTGGCGCCTCACACTGCAGCCGGCAAGCAAGCCCAACAGTTACTCCACAACGCCGTCCCCTGAGCGATGTTTTACCTGTGCTACAATTGACGCCAGATTGTGGATAATTCTTACCAGCAGCAACACATCTTCAGGAGCCCCTATGACAACCAGGCCTCGTCTAATCATCACAGCCATGGCACTCGCCCTGGCATCCATCGCCTGCCAGGCGATCTCCGGACCCAGCGTTGAAAATCAGTCCAGCCTGCCCACTGGTGAAGTACTCTTCAAGGATGATTTCTCTGACACCAGCAGTGGATGGGACCGGTTGACAACAGCTAACGGGGTCACAGATTATGTTGATGGGTCCTATCGAATTTTTGTCAACGAACCCAACACCGACACCTGGGCCAATCCGGGTTTAAACTTTGGAGATGTCCAGATAGAGGTCGATGTTACTAAGATCGCTGGACCCGACGACAACGATTTTGGGGTGATGTGCCGCGCCCAGGGTCGGGATCAATATTACTTTTTTATCATCAGCAGTGATGGATATTACGGGATCGGGAAAGTCAACGGAGAGCAGCAGGTAGTGCTGGGTGCCGAATCCATGCAGCCCAGTGAAGTCATCCATCAGGGTGCGGCAACGAATCATATCCAGGCTACCTGCATCGGAGACGAGCTCAGCCTGACTGTTAACGATCAACTACTCTTCACGGTCCAGGATGCGGATATCAGCTCAGGTGATGTCGGGTTAATTGCCGGCACGTTCGCCGAACCGGGTACAGATATCAATTTCGACAATTTCCTGGTCTTGAAGCCCTGAGGATTACCACTGGATATCTTAATCAATTACTGGTAGAGCAACGATGAAAGTATTTTTAGATACTGTTGGCTGCCGTCTGAACCAGGCAGAAATCGAAAACTACGCCCGGTATTTACACGCTGCCGGGCATGATCTTGTGGCAACTTCCACTGAAGCAGATTGGGTGATCGTTAATACCTGTGCGGTCACGACCGCAGCCGCATCGGATTCACGTTACAAAATCCGCCAGGCAGCCCGCAAAAGAGACGCCCAGATCATCGTCACCGGCTGTTGGTCCAGCCTGCAACCGGAGCAAGCTGCCCGTTTTCCGGGGGTAAAGCATGTAGTCGCTAACGCTCACAAAGATGAACTGGTCAGTGATCTGTTTGGAGCGACGCCGGAGAACTATGAGTTGGAGCCGTTAGCACGCGCCGCGGTGCCTGGCGCCCGCTTGCGGACCCGCGCCTTCATCAAAGCCCAGGATGGCTGTGACAACCGCTGTACTTTTTGTGTAACGACCCTGGCACGTGGCGCAGGACGCAGCCGCTCTATTCCTGAGATACTGGCAGATGTCCAGGCGGCTTTGCAGCCCGGCGAAAGCCGGGCCCGCGAGATTGTGCTTACCGGAGTACATTTAGGTTCCTGGG
>JAJZSS010000384.1 GCA_021849525.1 Chloroflexota bacterium | reverse complement strand
CTCCCCCACTCTTTGCCCAATCACTTCCAGGCCGCTCTGGATAATGGTCAGCGGGGAGCGCAGATCGTGAACCATTATCTCAACCATATCTTCCTGTAAAGCTGTCAGGCGGACCTCCTGAGTGCGATCGTGCAGCACGAACAGCCAGCCGGTCACTTCGCCTGCCTGGTCGCGCACCGGGAGCAGAGTCCGCTCAATCGATAGCTCTGGCAGCTGGGGCAGGCTGAGCGTCTGGCGGCAGAACTCGGAGTCCCCGGCAAGCAGACTGCTGAGCGAACCTTCCAGCTCACCGGGCGTATACCCCATGCGTTCCACCAGGTCTTCCGCTTGCGTAGCCGCAGCTGCTCCGACTCCGTACACGCCAGGCTGGACCAATCCCAGATAATCAGCAGCAGCCCGGTTTGCCATCACCACCCTGCCCTGGCAATCCAGGAAGAGCATGCCATCTTGAGCCGCCTTCAAAACCGAATCGAGCTGGCGCAGGCGCAGGTTCAAATCCTGGTCGATGCGACCAAACAGGCGCGCATTTTGAATGGCGATAGCAGCCTGGGCAGCCACGGCGGTCAACACATTTTGATGCGCTTCGTCGTAGAGATTACGGGCCTGATAGGATTGCAGGGCGATCACGCCTACCGTCTGGTCGCCGACGATCAACGGCACACCCAGCCAGGAAGCAGCCGGACGCGTAGACGGTGAAAGGCCAAGCTGCTGTCGCGTCTCTGTGGTGGTGGTGCGGCTGAGCAGCGGCTGCCCGGTGTGCAGGATGTGCTCTGTCAACCCGGCTCCGGCGCGGCGCGTGGGGAAGGTTGCACGCTGTCCGGCCTCGATCACAAATGGGAATGAAACTTCATCCAGGGAAGGATCGTAAAGGGAGATATAAAAATATTCTGCCGGCATCAGGCTGGCGACCTGGGTATAGATGGCCTGGAGCAGATCATCCAGGTTCAGATTGGAGCCAAGCGCCCGTCCCACTTCCTGGAGAGCATCCAGCTCACGCACCCTGCGTTCCAGGCGCTGGCGGGCAAAAGCCAGGCTGCGAGCGATCCAGGCCACAACAACCAGGCCCAATACCAGCATGCCCAGGCTTGCGGTGCCCATACGACCAGCAACCAGTGCCACCCAGGGCGCGAAAATCAACGGCAGTCCCTCGTAAGCGAGCATATGGGGCAGATCGGACAGAAAAGATTCCAGTCTGTCGCGCCCGCGCCCGGCAAAGAACAACCCCACACCCAAATAATTAATCAACAGGAAAGTAAGCCCCAGGACAATATATGGGATGATCAAATAAGGGGTAATCCCATCCAGAGGCTGCCTGCCGCCAGTCGATTGGTATAACGTACCGGCAACCAGGATGGAAGCCGGCTGCAGGGTGGCATTGGTTGCCAGGCGGGTAAGATGCTCCAGGCGGCTTTTGGGCCGGTGCATCAGCGCCCCATCCGGTACAAACGGTTCCAGGACTTCGGAGAGGAGCTCACCCAGCAGGGCAATCCAGGCGGCGGGGACGAGGCCCAGGGCCAGGTAGGAGGCGACAACCGCCATCGGCAGCAGGGAGGCCGTTCCACCGCCCAGGGGCACACTCAGCAAGGTGGTGCTCACCACCAGCAGCAGGAAGAATGCAGCTTGCGGCAGCAGAGCAGGATCCGGTGAATGAACCCACGTCAGATACAGCAGAAATCCAAAAAACACAGCTGCAACAATAAAAATTAAGCCGTATTTATACCCCGCCGAGCGCCTCATGCACCTGCCCCCTGTTCCCGAGCCCGCGCAGCAGTACGTTTTGAGGTCGCAATTCCCTGCCAGAGCATCAAACCAATCCCCAACACCCCCAACCCGAGGCCAAGAAATACGCTGCGCGGCCGGAAGCGCAGGACAACTTCACGGGCCCCGGCTTCCAGTCTGACTGCCCGTAAGATCCCACCGGCGGTTTCCAGCGTCGCCGGCTGTCCATCGATCCAGGCCAGCCAGCCGGGATAGGCAATTTCGGAGAACACCAGCTGGACCGGACTGGCAGCAGGCGGATCGAGGCGAACCACAATCCGGTTGGGTGTCCATTCCACTGCCGCTGCCGGTTGGATCGCCTCCCCCAGTGGGCGGTCAGGGGATTGCAGCCAAGCGCGAGGCTTCACCTGCGGGTTGCGATACAGCTGCAACCCATCAAACTCACCGATCCACTCCAGGTCTGGAACAGAGAGCGGATATTCCGAAGCCACAAAAGCCACGTTGAGTAAGCCGAGCAGATGCGCATCCGGGTCGGCTGAGCTGTTATCGTATTCCGCGTGAGCGCTGGCAAACGGCGGCAGGGTGACACTGTAGCCCGTGAGTGGGACGCCAGACGCCTCAGAAAAGTAACCGGCATATGCCTGGAGCTGCAGGGGATCGACGCCATCGGCGTGCTCTAACCCGGCAGCCGCCGAAGCCTGCTGGGGCAGGCTGTAGGAGGGTGAATACACCCGGAACGAGCCCAGCTGGCTGCGCAAATAATCCACCAGGGCGTTTTTTTCAGCCAGCACCTCACCCGCCGGGTGGAATGAGAACGCCGCCCGGCTGGTAAAGCCCAGGTCCAGGAGGACCAGCACCAGGCAGCCCAGCAGCCAGGGGCGCAAGGCCAGGCTGCTTCGCAGGCGCACTCCAATCCACAAGGCGCTCATCCCCAGAAAAGCTGCGCCCCACAGCATACTCCGGCTGGGCTGCCCGCTGGTGAGCCAGGCGCCGCCCGCCAGGAGCACCCCGAAGAACGCCAGGCCGGCCAGCAGCAGGCTTAAACGTTTTGTTTGAGCGGGTTTCTCCAGAGGCGGTCGGGTGAGCAAAACCTGGATCGTATAAGCTGCCAGGGCTGCGAGCGCCAGACCCGTGATAAACAGGGCGCGCGAGGGCACGCGCAGCAGGTTGAACCCGGGCAGGCTGGCGAGCAAGCTCAGGCCGGGCAGGTTTTCGCCCAGCGCCCAGGCAAGAGAAAAGATCGCTGTCCCCAACCAGAATCCGGCCGGCCTGCGGGCAGCGCCCCAAAAACCAGCCAGCAGCGCCAGGAGCAGGACCAGTGCCCCGGAATACAACTCGAATTCGTGCGCCCCACCCAGGGAGGGGAAAAACAAGCCCAGCAAACGCGCCGCGGGCAGCGAAAATACAAGGTTTTCTCCGGGAGTGAGCTGGGAGCGAGTCGACAGGCGGGTATATTCCAGCAAGGGTAAGGCGAGCGGTGCCGCGATCAAGGCTGCCAGGCCAAGCTGGATGGCCAGACGCCGGATCGGA
>JAJZSS010000383.1 GCA_021849525.1 Chloroflexota bacterium | reverse complement strand
GCTTATAAATCGCGATATAGGTCAAGGGAGCTGAAGCCTGGACCAGCTGACCATCCACAGTAATCCGGTCGGTGTCCGGATCAGCCTGGCTGCCAAGCTCAGCGATATGACCATTGACCTGGACGCGTTTCGCAACGATCAGGTCTTCACAACCCCGCCGGGAACCATACCCGGCTCGGGCAAGGATTTTTTGTAAGCGTTCTTTTGCCATAGCTTGTATTATAGTTGTTCCTGACAAACCCACGTTGGCCACAACGCGTCGCAGCGAGCGATGCCTATGGTTAATCCTTCAGAATCGCCGGTCCTTCTTGGATTTGTTCTTGACCGGCTTCCTCGATGACCAGGGGAGGTAATTCTTCCAGGGAATTCAAGCCAAAATATTGTAAGAACTCAGGGGTTGTGCTGTACAGGATGGGCCGACCTGGCGCCTCGGCGCGACCCACTTCCTGAATTAAACCTTTGCTCAATAAGCTCTTCATAACCCCATCGCTGTTTACACCCCGAATCGCATCGACCTGCGGCCGGGTGACAGGCTGCTGATAAGCAATTATCGCCAGAGCTTCAAGTCCTGCTCGGCTCAAGCGGCTGGTAGCTTCCAGACCGAGAAAACGCTCGATCCAGGGTGCGGCTTCAGGCGCGCTGGTTAGCTGAACACGCCCCATATGGCGTTGTAAACGTACCCCGCGAATCAGTGGATTACGTTTGTAGTCTTCTTCCAGCTCAACCAGCGCTTGTTGGACTTCACCAATACTGATATCCAGGACTGCCGCCAACTGGGGAGCTGATACGGCACCAGGAGCCACAAATAAGAGTGCTTCTAATCTGGCAAGCAGGTCGGTTTCTGGTGAAAGAATGGCATTCATGCTATGATAAAATTCCCGAGAACTATAGGTATCGAAACCTTGGAGTATTTAATGAAATTCACCCACCACACGGGCTGGCTTTCAGCCCCAATCATCCTTTTGTTGCTAACCAGCCTGGCATGTAATCTGCCAGGTCGTACTGCTGTCGAACCAACCCCGCTGCCAAAGATCCCAGTCTCAACCGAGGCAGTCGAATCTCTACAAAAAACGATTGAATCGGCGAAAGATGCTTTCAATAATAACCAGACCGTCGAAATTACCCTAACCGAAGCGCAGCTCACTTCGGCAGCAGCCCTTGAGCTAGAAGCTGATCCAGACATACCAATGTCTGACCCTCAAATCTATTTGAGAGATGGACAGGTTACTCTCGTCGCTTCGCTGACTCAGAATCAAATCTCCGTCCCGTTAGAAATCAACCTGGAGCTCAGCACCGACGACCAGGGCAATCCTGTGTACAAAATTGTGACAGGCCAGATCGGGCCACTGCCAATCCCAGAGAACATCATGAACCGCTTAACAAGCCGCCTGGATCAGATTATCGCCAGTAAATCCACGGTCGATAACACCCAGATCTTCATTGAAAGCATCACGATTGGTGATGGCACCCTCACTTTGCGCGGCCACAAACGCTAAAGCCATTCTCCGGCATTCTGGGTCCGAGATGAGATTATACCACTCTCAATTTTGGGTAACCGCCTGTCTATCGCTGCTACTGTTGGTTTTCCTGCCGAGCGGCTGTGCAGCGCCCCAGGCTACCCAGGAGATGATCCAGCTTCAAATTGAGAGGGATGGCGAATTAACGAATATACATGTCCCGGCAGGGAGTACTGTCCAACAGGTCCTGGATATCGCCGACTTTGAATTAGGGGCTTTAGACCGGACCGAGCCAGCTTTGTTTAATGTCCCCAAAAATGGTGAAACCATTCAGGTGATTCAAGTGAGTGAGGAATTTGAGGTTGAAGAAGTTGTAATCCCGTTTGAAAGGCAGACGTTACGGAATGAGTCTTTGCCACCAGGGAAAGAGAACGAGGTCTATCTTCAGCTCGGTCAAAACGGACTGCAGGAAATCACCTATCGAAAAGTCTTCGAAAATGGCATCGAAGTTTCCAGCAATGCGGTCCGCTCTACTTTGATCCGCGAGCCTGTTCCTGAGATTTTAATGGTGGGAATTCAAACGCCATTCGTTCCGGTGGCAATCCCTGGTAAGATTGTATATTTAAGGGATGGGAATGCCTGGCTGATAGAAGAGACGACTGGTAATCGCCGGGCAGTCATCACCACCGGCGACCTCGATGGGCGTGTATTATCGCTCTCAGAGGATTTAGACTGGCTGCTTTTCACCCGCAGCTCTGAAGACGAAGGGGTGATTAACAGCCTGTGGGCTGCCCAGATTACCAGCGAAGATACATTACTGATAGATCTGGAAGTTCCCAATGTCATCCAGTTCGCGGATTGGATACCTGGCGCAAGCTTAAGAATTGTGTTCTCCACGGTGGAAGTACGTTCCACAGCGCCCGGTTGGCAGGCAAATAATGATCTCAATGTGCTGACTTTCAGTGCCACAGGCTGGACTTCACAGTGGGATGAAGTCATCGAGCCCAACTCTGGCGGTTTATACGGCTGGTGGGGGACCAGCTTCGCCTGGTCACCAGACCGGCAGACCCTGGCTCTGGCCCGCCCAGATGGCTTGCAATTGGTCACTTTTAAGGATGGTTTGGTGACTCCCCTGGCTGAGATTGTCCCGGTACAGACGCGCGGCGATTGGGCCTGGGTGCCGGGTATCTCCTGGAGTCCGGACGGGCAGATCCTGTATACGGTAGATCACGTACCCCCTCCTGGCTCGAGCGCTCCCGAGGAGTCGCCCTTATTCGATCTGGCTGCCGTACCGGTTCCAGGGGGGCCAGTGCTGCGCATCATCTCGCAGGCAGGTATGTTCAGCTATCCGCTGGTTTCGCCGGATCAAACTAACGGCAATGGAGACCAAAGCTACCAGGTGGCATACCTGCAGGCGGTTTTCCCCACCCAGAGCGAAACCAGTCGTTATAGACTGTCAATGATGGACCGGGATGGCTCGAATCCGCAAGCGATATTTCCAGCAGATGGCAGCCCGGGGATCACTCCGCAAAGAGATTGGGGCGCCTGGTCTCCCGAGCCGATGGTCGAGAGCAGCAATTATGCCATCGCCCTGGTGTACCAGGGAAATTTATGGCTGGTAGATACTGTCACCGGTCAAGCGCAACAGGTTACCGGGGATGGATTGACGACACGTGTGATCTGGAAGTAATCATTTATCAAGGGATGGAGACAACATGAGAATTCTTATTACTGGAGCAGCCGGTTTCCTGGGCTCCCATCTGTGCGACCGTCTGCTTGCCGAAGGGCACAGCGTTGTTGG
>JAJZSS010000382.1 GCA_021849525.1 Chloroflexota bacterium | reverse complement strand
GCCGAAGATCCTGATCTGGCATTATTTTTAGAAGAGACTCCCAAACCGGCGCTCGACCTTGATCCCTTGCCGGATAGACCGCTCAGGCTTGGTCTGGCGCTGGGCGAGCCGCCGGAACAAAGCTATGCCGCGACTTTGAGCGACGTGCAAATCGCTGTCATCACTCACCCATCCAACCCGGTGCATCGTTTGAGCGCTGCAGAGCTTCAGGCTCTCTTTAGCGGGCAGATTCAAAACTGGATAGAGCTTGGGGGGAGTGACCAGGCCGTAACTCCGTGGGCCTTAACCCCGGCGGATGAATCCCGGCAGTTATTTGAAAATGTAATATTAAGTGAGAGTAAAATTTCCGGGCAGACCCGCCTGGCTGCCGATCCAGCCTGGATGCTGGCGGAAGTATCGGTCGATCCCGGGGCAGTGGGCTATTTACCGGCAACCTGGCTGAATGAAGGCGTTCAGGCTGCTGGACTGGAGCCAGCCCTGGCAGAAGGGCTGCGCCTGCCCTTGCTGGGATTGGCAGCCAACGAGCCACAGGGCGCGGCGCGCCGTCTGCTAATTTGCCTGCAATCGGGGAGCGGGCAACAGCTTTTGAGCAGCTTGCTGCAGGTGCCTTAATCTTCCAGCTTGCGGTTCAAGCCAATTGCCTGCAGTACAGGCACCACGAACAGGAAACCTGAATTCGGCTGATCCAGGTCGCCGGCAATATCCTGGACGGCTTTGATCATCGTATCAACCATCTCCTGGTCTTTGACCACTGACAGCAAGGTGCGGTGAGGAATTTCATCCTGCTGGAGGAAATCGCTCAAGCTGGGCAGCAGTGGCATATCTTCCCGCATCCCCAGCTTGCGCAGGTGGCCCAGCCCGCTACTTTCCAGGATGGTCACACCAGTGACTCCCAGCGCCTCCCAGGCGTCCAAAATCGCCGAGCAATCATCTGGATCATCAACGATCATCACAACTAAAAAACTCATCAGGATTCTCCTTCAGATTTAATTTCCACGGCCGGGGATTTGGGTTGAGGTTGGGGTTTTGCAAATAGAGCACGCAACAGTGGCGGCGTCAGTAAGGTTGTGACAATCACCACCCCTACAATCGCGGCCAGCGTATCATCAGAAATCAATCCCTGGGTAACCCCAATGGAAGCGACGATCAAGCCCACTTCGCCGCGCGACATCATCCCCACCCCCAGCTGCAGGGCCTCCAGCCGGTTCAATCCAGCCAGGATCGCGCCGTATCCTGAGCCAAGGATTTTCCCCACGACAGCCACCACCGTCATCCCCAGGAATAACCAGAATACGGGTCCGAATAACTGGCGGGCATCGACTGACAGCCCGACATTGATGAAGAATACCGGCACAAACACACTATACGCCAGGGTGGACACCCCGCTGCGGATGCGTTCCTTAACCGGGCTGCGAGTGAGTGCCAGACCAGCAATGAACGATCCGGTGATCGCTGCCATGCCGCCCAACACTTCTGCAGCAATCCCGTAGATTAAAACCATTACAAAGGCAAATGAAACCACACCTTGAGCAATATCCCGCCCGGCAACTCGCTGGCTCCATCTGGGGAGCAATTTCATCCCCAGGATTGTCCCAATCCCCAAAAATAAAGCCATCCGTAGGACGATCCACAGGATAGCCAGAAAATTTGGCTCAGAGGATGTAATCGCGATAAAGATCGACAGCCCCAGAATCACCAGGATATCATCGAACACAGCCGCACCCAGCAGCGATATCCCCACCCGGCTGCGGAGCACTTTGAGCTCCATCAGGGTTTGAGCCGAGATGCTCACGCTGGTAGCGGCCAGGATCAAGCCGATAAAAAAGGCTTCCTCCCCCTGCATGTTGAACAGAAATCCCAGCCCGGCGCCTAGAGCAACCGGCAGGAGAACACCCAGGGTTCCAGCCAGCGCTGAAACTTTGCTGGATTTGGCCAGATCTTCCAGGTGGAGATCCAGGCCGGCGATGAACATTAACAGCAATACCCCAATCTCGGCCAGCTCGTGGATTGTTTCACTTAAATGACCACTCGTGAAAAGTGGGAGGTGCAGTAAGTCCACAACCGTTGGGCCGAGCAGAATACCCATGATTAATTCGCCCAGCACAGAAGGCTGCCCCAGCCGCAAGCTGATGAGTCCCCCAAATTTAGCCAGAGCGATGATACCCGCCAGGGCCAGCGCCAGTTGTAAGAAATCCGTCATTGATTACTCCGATGCCCTGGTCCAGGGTTGTCAGGCATGCAGGGAATGGACCAGGATGATTTCTTCACTGCAGGCTGGCTATTCGTTAGCCGCCGGTTTGGCGTGAGGGTCTATATGCCCATAAAGGTACCAGTAATTAGACCGGGGGAAACCAGGCTCTAAATCAGAATCCCAGACGAAAGGGCCGGGAACAAATAAGGTTTTCAACAAGTTATCCAGCATACTTAACAATTCGTCTTCCGCGGCTGGGCGCTGGCGTGCATCCTCGCTCAGCAGGGCCAGCTGCACCCGGCGGGTCAATTCATACGGATAGCGATCGGCATTGGCCTCGGGTTCGTCGCGCAGCTCGACCAGATAATTGCGCCACAGGGTCAGCCGGGCCCGAAAATTGTGGGTGGCCTTTTTCTCCCAGGCTACCCGGCGTTTCCTGCGCACAGCTTCTAATTGGCTGACCAGGTGTTGAAATCGGGTTTCCTGTTGGAAAGATAAAGTACGGGCCCGCAGCCTTGCCGCAGATAACAGCAGGCCATCCAGGGTCAGCTGGGGGAAAGGCGGCTGCCCGGGCTGAGACACAGCCTGCAGCGGCCAGTACACTTCGTCGGAATGCAGATATTCGTTGACGCCGGATAGCCCGGCCTCCAAATATTGGAGATCATACTCTGGGTCTGGCATTTCCACCTCCGCAATTCATTGTAAACGATTAATATACAGTTTTGACTTAAATCGCCCTGCGTGGGACAGATTTAATAACAAAATCGCCGCTTGAGCGGGCCCAGGCGGCGATCTTTGGATGGCAATCAGTATAGAATTAAAGCAGTAACCGCACCGGTTCCAGTAGATAAGGCTCCAGGGCCTGCAGGAAGCGGGCTCCCTCAGCGCCATCGCTCACGCGGTGATCGACGGACAGAGTCGCTTTCATGCGAATGCCTGGCTTGATCTCACCATCCACCACCACGGGTACTTCGCGAGCAGAGCCAACTGCCAGGATCGCCGCTTCGGGTGGGTTGATGATCGCCGTGAAAGATTCGACATCGAACATACCCAGGTTGCTGATCGAAAAAG
>JAJZSS010000381.1:2813-3271 GCA_021849525.1 Chloroflexota bacterium | reverse complement strand
TGTCCCCAGGTGGAGAATGTTCCCGGAGGTTGCAACTTCAGCATTAGGAACAATGGAGCTAGTGTCAATGCAGATCGGAAAGGTATAAAATTTCTGATTAGTTGGTCCCTGATTGGCAGTTGATTTTTCGATAAGCAGATTTTTGAGTATTTCCTTATCTGTTTTTGTGACCGTCACGATATGATCGACATGGTTAATCGCATTTTTTTCAAATCGATAGAGGATTTTCGATTCTCGTTCAAAAACAATCCGCTTCAGTGGATTCTTCTCTCCCCGTGCAAGCTGTTGATAGATCGTGAAACACGCATTATGCTCATCGAGAACCAGACTGATCTGTGGAAATTTTCGCTTTGCGAGGAGCGCATATTGAGCCATCCATAACTGATCTGAATGGATTGCAGTGTATGAACCATCAGCCAGGAGCTCAAGTAACTTGTTCTCCATCTCGAGGAGAAAAT
>JAJZSS010000381.1:0-2803 GCA_021849525.1 Chloroflexota bacterium | reverse complement strand
GAAGCTCATCCCCAGCTCTTGCAGGTCGTGGATCCTGCTGCGCTGAATCAGAATGGTGTGGACTTCGCAAAAGTTTTTCAGATGCTCTATGGCTTCAGGCTGATCGTCTGGGCGGGTAAAGGATAATAGCGTGACCAGGTGACGTTTCGCAAGCTGGCGAAGAACATAATATGAGCGGATCTTCGGGCCAGAATCCAGAGGATATGGAAGAACTTGAGACAAAAACAGGATTTTCATGAATTGGTAAGTATTGAAGAAGTTAAGCTGAAATCTTAATAGGATTAGTTCTTATCCGGCTGCAGGTTGCTTCGCGTTCCTTTAGTCGCCACGATGTTTCTTACTTTCTGGAATTGATGTTGCCTAACGTCTGGTATTAGGCAATCATTACTGATTTTTGGTTGGATGGGCTGGCGGCAGTACCGGCCAGGCAGACAGTTTGAAGATATCGGATTGGGAGCGAAGCTCATGCCTTGCCCGGGTGCGATACTTGGGTATCAAATAGATGATGCTCCAGAAACAAATCTTAATTGCACTTGATCCGCTATACATCAGACGAACGACTGCTTCTTGTAACGGATGATGATGCTTGCGCCAGAACAACAATCGGCCGCGGTATTTTAATCTTCGCGAGCGCCAGGGTTCCAGACTCTTACCCCCAAAATGGATCGTTCTTAATTCGGGTAAGTAGTAAAGTTTCCAACCGGCCTGCCATAGGCGGTACTCCAAATCAGTTTCGTCAGAATAGATGAAATATTCCTCATCAACCAATCCCACCTCTTCTAAAGCGTCTCGTCTGAATAACATGAAAGCTGTGCTCATCCAATTTACAGCACATTGTGTATCAAAGGGAGGATAAGAAGGGTAACTTTTACGAACAAACCAGCCCAGTTTGGAGAGTTGCAAGAATTCTTCAACAATCGAAGGGAACGGCCAGGCCCCAGATTGAAAACTTCCATCAGGATTCATCAGGTTGCCCCCCACACCCCCGGCCTCGGGATGCGTCTCCAGGTAGTCCATAGAACAATCGATCATTCCTGGCAGAACCACGGTGTCATTATTTAACAATAGAACGTAGCGCCCGGTTCCCGAACGGATACCCAGGTTGTTACCTCCAGCAATACCGCCATTAACCTGACTTCTTACGAGCTTGACTGGAGGATATTTTTCCTCAATAACGTTAGCGCTGCCATCTTGAGAAGCATTATCGACCAGGATTATCTCGAATGGTGCCCGAGGCGGTGTAGCATAAATTGAGTCCAGGCACTGCGCAGTGTGGAAGGCATCGTTATAGTTGACGATTACGATAGAAATGTCAGGCGTTGATTGCATTCATCCAATCCTGTTAATCTCGAACATTTTTTCAGTTATTTATTGGTTGACGAGAAGGAATTTCAAATTGACTTTAGCTAGGTGTCTGCTGCTTTTTCTGTAATTTTATATGCCAGTAGCGCCCCCAACAGCAACCAGGAATAGACCGTATGACGGAAGCCGGTAATCGTCAAATTATAGACATAAGGAACCAGCCAATCTGCGAAAAAGAAGGATGAAAAACAAAGGGCGAGAAAACCGAACAAAACGCTGTAGGCGTAGCCTCTCATAAAACCATTGGGAAGACGCCTGGCAATTTTGTAACCGGCCCACAGGGCAGCAACCAGTCCCCAAAGAAACAAGCTGATCCCGATCAGACCAGTCTGGGAATAAATGTCAACGAATGAGTTATGCGAGGGTGGTGAAAAGCCCCACTGGTTCCATACATCCCATCCGTAGGCTAACCGAGATTGAGGAACAAAGGTAGGATCGCTCCAATAAAATTTATAATTTGCCGGCCCCAAACCAAAGAGAACCGATCGCGACGTCATGCGGACTACATCTAACCAGTATAATGGTCGAAGATTAGAAGCTGAGCGGAATTCCACGCGGATGATATTTTGATTGATCCAACCCCAGTTCAATAACACAATGACGCCAGCAATACCTGCCAGGGCTAAGAAGACCCGGCGTGAGCGAAACCAGAGCATACCGACCAACGCAATCAGCGCCGGTAACCAGCCTCCCTTCCAGACAAAGACCTGTGTATAGACCCAGTATGCCCAAAAAAGTGAAATTCCCGCTCCAGCAATCCGCATCCACTGTTTTAATTGGGGGTTGAAAAGTAACTGCCCCCATAAGATCACGATAGACCAGATCACCAGGGCGCCAGTGCCATCCGGGAAGATGCCCCGGTAACGGATAAACACCCAGGTGACCAGGTTGATCACCCCGATCCCGATCAAGATCACCACCCATAATTTTAGCGTTTCCTCTTTCAGCGGATGGTTCAATACAAGCAAGAGCGCAGCAATAGTCATCACAAATATGGCAATTTGCCCGGTTTGCACCAGAAACAGATTACCCTGCCCGGTGATCCGCCAATCCCATACAGCATAGCCAACCACCCAGGAGACGAGTGATGAGATGATAAATGCCAGAAAAGGAGTATTGATGGCATGCGGTGCGAGTCTGATTTTGTGGTCGATGAATACCAGGCGCAGGAACCATACCCCGACCAACAATGCCAGAGCGACGATGCCGAAAGGAAGCGGTGTCACGCTGCCGGTGCCGATGGAAAAACCGACTGTTGCCGAGGTTGCGACAAGCAGAGTAAGCGCTGTAGTCATATTACACATGGCAATCAGAGCATAGATCAGCCCACCGACACCCCCCACAACCAGGATTACGGGCAGCCTCTCCACCCTGTAGCCGAATAAGCCGCTGAGCAGCAGAATTCCAGCCACGGTGCTGACTGGCAAAGCGGCAGCGCTGA
>JAJZSS010000380.1 GCA_021849525.1 Chloroflexota bacterium | reverse complement strand
GTGTGCCATCTCCTATATGCTGCTGACGCGCAGCTATAAGATCTTTGAATTTGCTTATTTTCTGGGTATCGGTGGGGCGCTCCAGGCTCTGCTCACCCCCGATGCCGGGATCTATGGCTTTCCCCATCTACGCTTTTTCCAGGTGATCATCTCGCATGGGGCCATTGTCACCGCGGCGATCTATATGACCTTTGTTGAAGGCTACCGGCCTTATCCAGCTTCGCTCAAGCGCGTTTTTATCTGGACGAATATCTACATATTCGCCGTATTCATTTTGAACCAGGTCATCGGGAGTAATTATTTGTTCATTGCTCACAAACCGGAGACCGCCAGCCTGATCGATGCCCTCGGTCCATGGCCCTGGTATATCCTGAGCCTGGAGATCATCGGGGCTGGGATGTGTTTGCTGTTGTATGCGCCTTACGCGATCGCTGACCTGCGGAAGAAGCGCCTGCTCGCAATGGGGTAAACGAACAGGTTCATTTCCAGGATCAAAACCACGAAATAATGACTGTTGATCCCTGGTGTAGCCTGAGCTCACAATGAACACCCTGGGAGATGTGAAGACCTGGAAACTTGCCAAACAATCACCTACCGTGAGTATAATTAGGCTATGGAAAAAGTTATTTGGGAACGTAAAGGCAGACTGGCTGAGCTGGACAGATCCTTTGACTTGAAATTCTGGCAGGCACAATCTTCTAGCGCGCGCTTCCAGGCAGCGTGGGAGCTTATTCAACATGCCTGGAGGGTGAAAGGTCATGATGTTCGTCAACTCCGACTTCAGCGATCTATTGAATCTTTTCAACGCCAACAACGTTAAATACCTGGTTATTGGTGGGTACGCGCTCATCCAATATGCCGAACCGCGCTATACCAAGGATCTGGATATCTGGATCGGCGTAGATCAAGACAACGCAACTGCAGCTTATAAAGCGTTGAAGGAATTTGGCGCTCCATTGGCTGGCCTGACTGAAGCAGATTTCGGTGAAGAGGGATATTTTTATCAGATGGGCAGACCGCCTATGAGGGTGGATATTTTGATGGGTATACCAGGTCCAGAATTCGAAAAATCCTGGCAGCATCGTGTAGAAGTAGATTTTGATGGCCTCATCGTGAAGTTTATCTCCCGAGAAGATTTGATTGAAGCAAAAAAAGCCTCAGGCCGTCCACAAGATTTGATCGATGTTGGGTTACTCTCCCTGAAACCGGATAAAGAGGAATAGACTGATGAACGTCTCTGACGCCATCCGCCTCAAACGAGCCGTGCGCGAATTCAAACCTGAGCCGCTGCCGGCAGAAACCATCGACGCAATCCTCAACGCCGGGCGGCGCTCGCAGTCCTCAAAAAACAGCCAGCCCTGGCATTTCATTGCCATTACCGATAAAACTGTCCTCAAGCGGCTTTCTGAGTGCGGCGAGTGGGCGGGGCACCTCGCCGGGGCAGCATTGGGCGTGGCGATTCTTACCCCTGATCCAACCGCGAAGTTCCAGACCATGTTTGACGCCGGGCAAGCGGCAGCTTTTATGCAGCTGGCAGCCTGGGAGCTGGGCGTGGGGTCCTGCCCGGCGAGCATTTATGAGCCAGAAAAGGCGCGCCAGATCCTGGAGTTCCCCGCCGAGCTGTGGCTGTGCATCGCCCTCTCGTTCGGCTATCCGGCTGATTCAAGGAGCCTCTCCCGCCTTCCCCAAAAAGGTGGGCGAGTGGATCTCAAAGAGATTGTGCACTGGAACCATTGGTAGAGAAGCCTCCGCTACCCCTCACAATTAAATAGCAACCTGGAACTACTTTCTGCGTATATCTAAGTGAAGCAGTATTCGCAGTTACGTGTTTCTACACAACCAATCGGGAGGTACACAATGTCACAAGGAAAAACGAAATTACGCCGCTCCCGCCACAACCGAGTTTTTATGGGTGTCTGTGGGGGTTTAGGGGAGTTCTTCGGGATCAGCGCATTCTGGTTTCGCCTGGCGTTCTTACTGGCGCTGATTCCGGGCGGTGTTCCGGGCTTGTTGATTTATTTCTTAATGTGGATCATTATCCCATCAGAATAAATCCACGCTCAGGAAGCGCCAGTCCATTAAAATATACAGGGTTGCCCCGGCGATATAGGTAACCCTGTAATCATTCTGAGATGAGAGCGGGTTATAAACTGGCTTCAGACAACTCTCCAGCGCAGGGGTCTACCTTCTAAAGCCGCCAACACTTCTTCGGCAATGGCGACACCGGCGCGGGCCTGCGCCTCAACGGTCTGAGAAGCGATATGGGGAGTGGCAATGACCCGGGGATGGCTGGCAATGCTGCCCGCAGTTACCGGCTCGACCGCGAACACATCCAGGGCTGCTCCGGCAACCCGCCCTGAATCCAACGCCTGGCAGAGAGCGGCTTCGTCGATGATGCCGCCGCGGGCCGTATTGACCAGGCGTACACCAGGTTTCATGCGCTCGAACTGGGCAGGACCCAGAAAATTGTGTGTTTCCTCAGTCAATGGCAGGTGCAGAGAGATGTAGTCAGACTGCACCAGGAGCTCGTCGAAGGCAGCCACTTGAGCCCCCAGCTGGCTCACTTCTGCGGCTGAATATTCGGGATGGTATGCCAGGACGTGCATACCCAGGGCTGAAGCGTAGCGGGCTACCTGTGAGCCAATCCTCCCCAGTCCAACAATCCCCAGTGTTTTTCCACTCAGCTCACTGCCCAGGGTGCCACCCTTTTCCCACTTCCCCATCTTCATCGCTGCATCCAGCGCTGGCAGCTGGCGCGCCAGCGCCAGCGCCAATCCGATCGTCATTTCAGCGACGGCGGTGGTCGCTGCCAGGGGACTGTTGACCACAGCAACTCCCGCGGCAGCCGCCGCAGCCAGGTCAATATTGTCCACGCCGACTCCTGCCCGCCCAATCACCTTGAGCTGCGCCCCCGCCTGGATAACTGCTGCGGTAACTTTGGTGCGCGAGCGCACCACCAATGCATGGTAAGGCCCGATTTCAACCACTAAATCTTCGGCGCTGATCTTGGGCTGGTAACTGACTTCACCGCCCTGCTTCAGCAACGCCAGGCCTTCTTCGTCCAGGCTATCGGATACCAGGATCTTAAATTTTGACATCAATTGTTATTCGTCCTCCCCAACCCGGATAGAATGCTGCCTATCCGTTTTGTCTTTGGAATTCCAGCATGAACTGGGTCAGCGCCTGGACCGCTTCCAGCGGGCAAGCATTGTAGATCGAAGCCCGCAATCCGCCCACCGAACGATGGCCTTTCAAGCCTACCAGGCCACTGGCTTCGGCGCTGTT
>JAJZSS010000379.1 GCA_021849525.1 Chloroflexota bacterium | reverse complement strand
TGAGCATCAAGGATTGGATCGAGCGCAGTTTTAGTTCTTCGTGAATCAGGGCAGTGAGCGGGTTGTGTTGGGCGTCTTCGATGATGAGCGTTTTGCGTGTAGCAAGAACTTGTTGGGTGGACGCATTTCCATCGATTGGCAGATCGATCCCAATGACATCCGGAGCGCCCGGGAGTGGAGAATAGCTGCCGACAATCGTCATCACCTGGCGTTCTTCGTTCAGCAGCGCTATTCCGGTCTGGACGTTCAGGTTCATTCCCAGCTCACTGGCGATGATTCCCAGGCTGGCTTGCAGGTCGGTGGAGCCGGCTACTGCGGACACCACCCGGTTAATTACAGCCAGCTCCAGGTTACGCTGGCGGGTTTCAGCCAACAGGTGCAGGTTGTTGATTGCAATCGCCGCTTGGCTGGAGAGCGCTATCAAGCGGCGCTCATCTTCGACACTGAGCTGGATCTCCGTGCTATAACCTGCGCTGATAAAGCCCTGCCATTGTCCGCCGGTGACCAGCGGGATAAGGACCAGGCAGTTTACCTGGAAGCGGTTTCGAAAAGTAAGCAGAATCTCGTGCGAGGATGGATTCGCGGGAAGATCATGGATAATTGTGATCCGGTCAGAAGCTAGATACCCAAATTCCTTCAGATCCCTGTCCAGACCCAGCTGGAGTTGTTTTAGCTCGCTATCTAACGGAGTCCAACCGCTGAGCAGCTCGCAGTGTTCCGCAGGCTGAGATTCACTCCATGGGTGGTTGAAATAGTGGATTCCCAGGATGCGATCTGCATCTCCCAACAAATCAGTCTGGCGGAGAGCTGCCAGAATATCTGCGTAGCTTTGGGCAGCGCTAAAGGCTGCACTGGCTGCGTAGAGCGCCGAGGTTGCTGCCAGGGCGTTTTGGGTCTGCTGGAAGAGCCGGGCATTTTCCAGGGCCAGTGTCATCTGGCTGGCGACTTGCTCCACCAGCCTGAGCTCGGCGTCATTCCATTTTCTGCCGGGTTCTTCATCCAGCAGCGCCAGCAGCAGGTTGGTTTCACCGTCGGAGAAAGGTATGGAAACTTTCAGATTTGCTGGCTCGCCGTCGTTTGCTGGCCGGCTGATCAGCTGGTTTTCAACCAGGCTTTGCCTTTCCAGGCCGGTCAAATCGTCCTGGCTAAATTTCAGGTCAGAGTTTTCGTCCTGAAATTCCGGAGGAGTGGTTGGGTGGCTGCTCATCCAGTCCACGGCGTCTTTAGACTGGACCGGCGGAGTGACCGGAAGTATCTTTTTGCTCCTGGGCGGTTTTGGTTTGCCTGTTTGCGCCGGTAGGACAGGTTTCGCTCGTTCCGGGACCGACACTGGGACAGACCCGTTAACCGCAGGGTGGACAATTGCGCGCCAGCCGAGGATCGCCTCACTCTGAAACGGCTCTTCTGGCAACCAGGGTACCGGGTATATCTGTGCCCGGGTCGCCAGGTGTGCTCCAGTTTGAGTCACATACTCAAGTTCTACCTCGATCGGAAATTGATTTCCCGCCAGCGCGTGGTCCAGCGTTTGTGCAGATTTGGGGACCAACCCGAAATATAATGGTTGACCGATAAAGCGATCGGTTGGAAATTCCAGGTAATGGCTGATCTCAGTGCTTACGGCGGTGTAATTGCCGCGCCCATCCGCCTCCCATGTCCAGCCTGCCGGCAGCGCATCTTCGCTCTGCCGGCTGACCAGGGATTCATCTCCCAGCTCAGCGAATAGATTCTTAATCCGGCTGTTGAGCTGTCTCTTGGACATACTGGACAATCTCCTGGGCCAGGGCGCGGTACTGGAGGGTGCCCCTTGTATGGCTGAGATAATGTGTGATCGGTAAGCCAGCCACCGCGCTTTCACGAAGCTTGGTGTCCAGCTGAATAATGGTCTCGAAGAGCGCATCGCTAAATGTAGCCCGTAGCTGCTCCGAGATTTCGCGATGAATGCGATTGCGCTGGTCGAACATGGTGATCAGAATGCGCGTAACCAGGGCCGGGTTTAATTGCTGGCGAACCCTCCGGGTGGCGCCAAGCATCGACCTTAGAGCATGTGCAGAGAAATATTCAGCCTGAGTCGGGATGATCAGCAATTGGGCTGCATTGAGCGCATTCTGGGTGACGACCCCTACGGAAGGTGGACAGTCCAGTAAGACGTAATCATAAGCTTCCTGCCCGTTGAAGGCGGACCGCAGGATGGATTCATAATTCTGCCGGACTGGCAAGAAGCGCTCAGCCAGGTCCATTTCTGCATTTGCCGGGACTAAATCCATACCTGGAATGCTCGTTTCCCGGCTTACACTATACAGGTTTGCCGATTGCATCAATACATCGGCAATCGTCCCGCGCATTTTGGCCGGGTCAGCGCCGGTTGAGAGCGTCAGGTTGGCCTGGGCGTCCAGATCGACCAGCAATACACTCTGGCCCATCTCCGCCAGAGCGCCACCGAGTGACATTACTGTGGTGGTTTTTGCCACCCCGCCTTTTTGATTCCCGACCGCGATGATCGTTGTCATAAGCCACCTGGTCTAACTACCGCTCTGCTCATGGCTGGTAACTTGCGCTGTTTCGCCAGCGATCCCGCCAGGCGTATTTGAAAAGGGTTCAGCCCGTTCAGGTATTGATGGTCGCGGCCCAATCCATGCCTGGGCTTTTTGAACGCCCAGAGCCTGCTTGAGCTCACTGACCGCGGTTTGCAGGATCTGCTGCGGGTCGTTGCTCACCCACATGCGGGCTGTAATCTGACCGGCAATCCGCTCACGCTCGGCTCGCTGATGGGTTTCCTCCAGCAGGCGGGCATTCTCCAGAGTCAGGCTGACCTGATTGGCAGCAGCCTGGGCGATGGCAAGATCATTCTCAGTCCATTTGTGCTCCGGCTGATCATGCTCGATGCCGATCACACCAATGAGCTGCTCGTGTAAGATTAACGGCACATATAGAGTGGATTTGTGTTGGCGCATACCAGCCGCATCAGTCTGGACTTCGCTATTTCGGATCACAACCTGACCTGAATTCAACTGGCGTTGTACTTCCTCGGGCAAAATGGTAACTGTCGGGAGCACCAGCAGGCGGTCATACTGGTAGCCGGTAATCTGGGTTTGTGCGGTAAAGTGCTGCCAGGTGTTCTCAACCTGGCGTTTATTCAGCAGGTTGGCTTCCTGGATAGAGGCCTCTAATTTTTCGACCAGGCGTGTGTTCTCAACTGCCACCGCGAGTTGATCGGCGACAGTCTGGAGCATAGAGACATCTTCCTGGGTAAAGGAACCAGCCTCCATACTCTGCACATCGATGGCTCCAA